>JAABRC010000110.1 GCA_011391115.1 Candidatus Egaibacter danicus
CCCGTGATAATCACGGTACGGTTATCACAAATACCCATTTCAGTCCCTTAAGTTGCTTGCTCGGCAAACCTGCGTCAAAGCAAGGCCTACCGGCAAAAATTACGCTTTAAAAATCGATACGTCAGGCAGGCGCTGGGCCCACGGCACTGCCTGTTCCAACTGGGCCGCCAGGCGCAGCAAACGTCCTTCGCGCCCAAAAGGCGCAACAAAATGTGCGCCCACCGGTAGCTGGTCGGCCGTCCAGTGCATGGGCAAGGACATGGCGGGGTGCCCACTGATATTGAACAGCGAGGTAAATGCGGATGACTTCATCGCCTCGGCGGCATAACTCTCAAAGGGCTGGTCGAGCCTGAGCACACCGAGCATCTGCGCCGGTGCGGCGGTGGTCGGTGTCAGGATCAGGTCGTACTGGCTCAGGAAGATATCCAGCAACTGCCCGGCCTTGTCGAAGCCCGCGCGCGCCCTGTAGAGTTGCTGGGCCGTGGTCTTTTTGGCTGCCTGCAAGGTGGCCCAATTCAGCGGTTCCATCTCGTCTTCACGCACGGCACGGCCAAGCTGTTTTTCGCGATATTCAATGGCGTTGAGCATCCCCGCAGCCATGCCCGCTGACATGCCGGCGTAGACCTCCTGCACGGGCAATTCGGGCATGGCTTCCTCCAGCACATGGCCCATGGCCTCGCAGATCTTGACGGCCTTGTCCAAAGCGGCCAGACAATCGGCGTGAACAGGAACGCCGAAGTAATTCTTGCGCCAGACGGCAATGCGCAGCTTGCGCTCCGGCTGCGCCAGCGCCTGTACATAGCTGCCAGCCACATCACTGGGCGGGCGAACGCGCGAGCCCCATTCCGGGCCAGCGCTCAAGTCCAGCATCAGCGCACTGTCGCGCACACTGCGGCTTATGACATGGTTGACGGACAGCCCGACCGCGCCATCGAGTGCATCGGGGCCTGCAGGCACACGGCCACGGCTTGGCTTGAGACCAAACACACCACAGTGTGCCGCAGGGATACGGATGGAGCCCCCCCCATCACTGGCATGAGCCACGGGAAGAATGCCACAGGCCACCACCGCCGCTGCGCCACCGGATGAGCCCCCTGGGGAGAACTTGGGATTCCATGGATTGGGCGTGAGGCCATAGAGCCGTGATTCCGTGGCGGGGGTCATGCCGAACTCGGGCGCAGCCGTCTTGCCGAAAATGTTCAGCCCGGCCGCCTTGTAGCGCTGCACCAGGGTCGAGTCTTGTGTGGCCACGGCGCCCTTGAAGAAGGCACAACCATTCGTGGTGACGGTCCCCTGCATGCTCTGTCCCAAATCCTTGAGCAGAAAAGGCACACCCCACAGGGGGGCCGCCGCCACGGCATGCTGGCGCGCCTCACGGCCCATAGCCGAGAGTTTTTTAGCCTGCTCTCGGGCCAGGTCGAAGTCGCGTAGCACCACTGCATTGAGCTTGGGCAAGGCTTCGACACGCGCGATCACGCCGTCCAGCGCTTCCAACGGCGTCATCTCACCACGGCTAAGTTGCGTGGCCAAAGCAACTGCATCTTGGGGCACAGCCAACTTGTCTGAAGTCACTGCCGAGGATTTGGCTGTGGCAGGCATGGCCGCTACCGCCGCACTGGCTGCCGCGACCTTCAGAAAAAGGCGGCGATCCAGGTCATTCACGTTGTTATGCATGGTGTTTCCTCATCTTTTTTATATGGCGTTACAGGCGCTCGATGATGGTCACGTTGGCCTGGCCGCCGCCTTCACACATAGTTTGCAGGCCATATCGGCCACCGGTGCGCTCCAGTTCATGCAGCAGGGTGGTCATGAGTTTGGTGCCAGAAGCACCCAGCGGATGGCCCAGCGCGATGGCACCGCCATTGACATTGGTGCGTTCGTGAGGGTAACGGGTTTCCTTCAGCCAGGCCATGACCACCGAAGCAAAGGCCTCGTTGATCTCAACCAGATCCATATCTTCAAGCTTCATGCCGGATTTTTTCAACGCATGGACGGTAGCGCTGATCGGTGCCGTGAGGTGCCAGATGGGGTCATCGGCGCGCACGCTCAGGTGCGCAATACGGGCGCGCGGCGTCAATTGGTAACGTTTCAGAGCAACCTCCGAGACCACCAATACTGCGGAGGAAGCGTCGCACGTGGAACTTGAGACAGCGGCCGTTATTTTGGGGTAGGTCGTGTCCACCGGCGCCAAACTGGCCAACTTTTCCAGCGTGCTGGGGCGAGCGGTCTCGTCCATGCGGAAGTCGCCACCGGGCAGGGGAAATGGCACGATCTCGCGCTCAAAACGCCCTTCGGCGATGGCCCGCAACGCGCGGTCATGGCTTTCCTTGGCAAATCGTTCCATGTCTTCGCGCGACAGCCCCCAGTGGTCGGCAATGCGCTGAGCTGCATAAAACTGGTTGACGGGCGCATCGCCAAAACGTGCCTGCCAGCCCTTGCTTTGGGCAAATGGCGTGGTGAATCCCAGGGGCTGACCCGCCAGCATCGCCGATGAAATCGGGATGCTGCTCATGGTTTGCACGCCACCAGCCAGCACCACGTCCTGTGTGCCACTCATGACGGCCTGGGCAGCGAAGTGCACCGCCTGCTGGGACGAGCCACATTGGCGGTCCACCGTGGTACCAGGCACACTCACCGGCATGCCGGCGGCCAGCCAGGAGGTACGGGCAATGTCACCGGCCAGTGCGCCGATGGTGTCGACACAGCCAAAGATGACGTCGTCGTAATCTTCAGGAGGAATCGGGTTGCGCCCGACAATGGCGCGGATGACGTGGGCCCCCAGATCGGCGCCATGCACTTGGGCAAGAGAGCCGTTTCGCTTTCCCGTGGGTGAGCGCAAGGCATCAACAATATAAGCTTCAGCCATGAATTCAGGCTCCGGTTGACAAAGAGAAATCGAAGGTATCGCCAGGACCCGGCGCACTCACGCGGGCGTCACCCAGCAAGAAATCAGCCATGCGGGCCTGGTGGAAGGTGCGGTCACCCCAAGCGGCATCGAGCACCCATGCACGCTTCATGAACATCTGCAGATCGACCTCCCAGGTGTAGCCCATGGCACCGTGAACGTGGATACCCTTGCGCGCGGCGGTCCAGGCGGCATCGGCACAGACCAGCTTGGCGTGTGACACCCACGCCGCCAGGTTGGCTTCACGGTGCACCAGGGCATGAACAGCACGGTAAAACACGGGCTTGGCAAATTCAATCTTGGTCACCACGTCCGCCAAATGGTGCTTGACGGCCTGAAAGGAGCCAATCGGCTTGCCAAACTGCTTGCGCTGGGCCACGTAGTCCACCGACAAGTCCAGCATGCGCTGCGCCAGGCCGATCAGCTGCCCGGCCACACACAGGGCGCCGCGTTCCAGTGTCTCGTCCCACAGTCGCTGACCGGTCGGCCCATCGGTCACCAGGGTGAGCGGACTCGGCTTCCAGTCCACCTTGGCCAGGCGACGCGAGGCATCGATGCTGCGAAAAGGGGTCAGGTTGACCGCATTCCCGGACACGGCATGCAAGGCCAGTCCGTTCGGCGTGGCCTCTGCCAACAACAACAAATCGGCCAGATGGGCATCCGCCACATAGGGGTTGATCGGATGCCCGACCGCAATCCGGCAGGTGCCGTCCACAATGCGCGACAACCAAGTGGCGCGCAACGGGTGCTCAGGGGGCAATCCGGCCAGCAGCCCGGCAGCCACATAGGCGGTATCGCCCAGCGAATCGGGAATGGCGTAATAACCCAGCTCCTGGGTCATCAGGGCCCAGTCGATGTCGTTGAGGCCCAAGCCGCCTTCGGCTTCGGGCACTGACAGGCCCATCAAGCCCTGCGCCGCAATCTTGCCGCGTAATTCGGGCGAGCGTCCGATGTCGGTTTCCCAAATCTCGCGCAGCATTTCCGGTGCCGCTTCGGTCATCAGAAAACGACTCACCGAGTCGCGAAAGGCGATCTGGTCGCCGCTGAAAGTGAAGTCCATGGTCAGGCCCCTGTCAAGATTTGGGCAAACCGAGCATGCGCTCGGCGATGATGTTGCGCTGGATTTCGTTGCTGCCGGCGTAGATCGGGCCGGCCTGGGCAAACAAGAATCCTTCGAGCCAATCGTGTGCCTCTGGGTCGTCACAAACCTCGGCATAGGGCCCCAGGATGCGCATCGCTGTCTCGTGTAATTGCAAGTCCAGTTCCGACCAGAAGATCTTGTTGGTGCTGGACTCGGCACCGATGGTGGCGCCTTGCGCCATGCGGCTCACGGTGTGGTAGGTGGCCAGGGTGTAGGCCTGCGCCCCCATCCAGGCTCGCGTCACCGCCTCACGGATCGACGGGTCACGGTCGGCACTGGCCTGATGACGGCGGTACAGCGCGACCAGCTTCTGGGCACTGCGCTGGTAACGCGCGGGTGAGCGCAACAGCAGGCCGCGCTCGAACCCAGCCGTGGCCATGGCCACATGCCAACCCTGGCCTTCCTCACCCACACGGTTGCTGACCGACACCTTGACATCGTCAAAGAACACCTCGGCAAAGGCCTGCTTGCCGTTGAGCGCGCGGATCGGCCGGATGGTGATGCCGGGTGCGTCCAGCGGCACCATCAGGTACGTCAGGCCATGGTGGCGACTTGACGCCGGGTCGCTGCGGAACAGGCCGAACAACCAATTGGCAAACAGGGCACGGGTGGACCAGGTCTTCTGACCGTTAAGCACATAGTGTTCACCATCATCACTGCGCAGTGCGCGGCTGGTGATGGCGGCCATGTCGGAGCCTGCATTGGGCTCACTCCAGCCCTGCGCCCACATGTCATCACAACGCGCCATGCGTGGCAGGAATCGGGATTTTTGCTCGGGCGTGCCAAACTCCATCAAGGTAGGCCCCAGCAGATTGATGCCGTTCTGGTTGACACGTTGCGGCGCATCGGCAGCCCAATATTCCTCTTCGAAGATCAGCCATTCGGTCAGACTGCAACCGCGCCCACCCAATTCCTTGGGCCAGGTAACACTGCTCCAACCCGCATCGGCCAGTTGGGCCTCCCATTGGCGGTGCTGCTCGAACCCATCGCGGGTGTCATAGCTGGCAAACGCCTCAGTGGGCACGTTGGCCTGCAGCCAGGCTCGCACCTCGGCGCGAAAGGCTTGCTGCTCAGGGGTATAACTCAGTTCCATTTTGGATTCCTTTGCAATCAGAACTTGGCGTCGCGCTTCGCAACGAAGGCTTCACGGGTTTCAGCCGAGTCCGGGCTCATGTAGGCCTGCAGCGTAAAGCCCTGCTCCCAGCGGTATTTGTCTTCCAGATTGCCGTCTTCAATGCCGGTCAGGGCTTCCTTGGCAATACGGATCATGGCCGGACTCTTGGCGGCGATTTTGCCGGCAATGGCCAGCGCGGTGTCGCGCAATTCGGCGCGCGGCACCACCCGCTCAATGGCCCCCAACCGGTAGGCTTCGGGGGCACCAATCATGTCGCCGGTGAAAAACAGGTAACGCGTTTTCTGCACGCCAAACATGCGCTGCAAATGCGCCGCCCCACCCATTGCTCCGCGATCCACCTCGGGCAGGCCAAAGCTGGCATCGTCGGCCGCGACCACGATGTCGGCTGCGCCACAAATGCCAATGCCGCCACCCAGCACAAAACCTTGCACAGCGGCTATCACTGGCACCTTGTTGAGGTGAACCGCCTTGAAAGTGGCGTAATTGCCGGCGTTCACATCAATGATCAGCTTGTCATTGGCCGCCAGCTCTTTGATGTCAACGCCGGCACAAAAGCCGCGACCCTCGGCGCGAATGACGATCACCCGCACGTCGGGGCGCTCACCGGTTGACGCGATTTCAGCGGCCAGGCCAGACCAACCGGCGGCATTGAGCGCATTCACGGGTGGGCGATCCAGCACGATTTCGGCGACGCCGTTGTCATGAAGTTGGGTATAAAACTGTTGTGTCATGAGGTGATATTTCCTTTGTGCCGATCAGGCGGTCATCATGCTCAAGGCAGCGCGGCGCTCGCAGGCCAGTGCTACCATGGCGTCAATCACGTCCTGGCAGGTGTCCAGACGGCCAATCAGCGCGGCCACCTGGCCGGCAGACATCACGCCCTCGGCCGGTTTTCCGTCCACCATGGCACGCTGCAAGAGCATCGGTGCGTTGGCAGCCATCACTGTCTGTGCAACGCTGGACGCATCGTCGCGAAAAGCCTGCCACAACACACTGAATGCGTGTTGCAGGGTCATGCCGGTTTGGGCCTTCCATTGCAAGGCCAGGCTCAGTGCGATGCGCAAGCGCTTGAAGGCCGAGGCTTTTTCCAGCATTGCCAGGTATTCGTTCGGGATCATGCGCTGCGGCATGCCGTCCACCAGGTGTGAAATCTGGATTTTTTCAGCATCTTTGCTTGCCAGGTAACGCTGCAAGGTCACCTCGGGCACACCCGAATCACGGGTCATCATGAAACGCGTGCCCATCGCCACCCCTTGCGCACCGTAGGCCAGTGCCGCCAGTAGTCCGCGGCCATCGTAAAAGCCGCCCGCAGCCACCACGGGCACCTTGACCGCATCGACCACCTGGGGCAGCAACACCGTGGTCGGCACCGAACCGGTGTGGCCGCCGCCCTCGCCGCCCTGGATC
>JAABRC010000111.1 GCA_011391115.1 Candidatus Egaibacter danicus
TGGTGGGTTCCAGCGGCGCGATTCTGAGCTACATCATGTGCAAGGCCATGAATCGTTCGTTCTTCAACGTGATTCTGGGCGGGTTCGGCGGAGAAGCCACCACCGCAATAGCAGGGGCTGCCGTTCAGCGCGCTGTCAAGAGCGGGAGCGCCGACGATGCCGCGTTTGTGTTGTCCAATGCGGAAACCGTGGTCATCGTGCCCGGCTATGGTTTGGCCGTCGCCCGTGCTCAGCACGCTGTAAAGGAACTGGCGCAAAAGCTCACCGAGAAAGGCATTACCGTCAAATACGCCATTCACCCCGTGGCAGGTCGCATGCCCGGCCATATGAACGTGTTGCTGGCGGAGGCCGAAGTGCCCTACGACCAGGTGTTCGAGATGGAAGACATCAACGGCGAGTTTGGTCAGGTCGATGTGGCCATCATTCTGGGGGCCAATGACGTGGTCAACCCCGCTGCGCACGTGAAGGGCAGTGCCATCTATGGCATGCCGATTCTGGAGGCCTACAAGGCCAAGACCATCATCGTGAACAAACGCTCCATGGCCGCAGGTTATGCCGGTCTGGACAACGAACTCTTCTATATGGACAAAACCATGATGGTCTTTGGCGATGCCAAGAAGATTGTCGAAGACATGGGTAAGGCGCTGGATTGATCCTCTGGTGGCGATCGGGCCATCAGCCGGGTTGAGGAATTAGGTGTGCCTCCCTATGCATACTAGGGAAAACACAGTAATCCAGCCTCGTCTGTCCGATCACAATCTCGGTTTCGCAAAATACGCTTGGAGAGTTGTCCATGACAGATCGCATGTGGCTTAAGTGCTACCCTGAAGGTGTTCCGGCCGATATTGATGCTGCCCAGTACCCGTCGCTGGTTGCCTTGATGGAGGACAGCTTCAAGCGGTATGCCAAACGGGTTGCCTACAGCTTTATGGGCAAGGACATTACCTACGCCCAGACCGACAGTCTGAGTCAGGCGTTTGCCGCTTACCTGCAGGGCCTCGGCTTGGTAAAGGGCGATCGGGTCGCAGTCATGATGCCCAACGTACCGCAGTACCCCGTGGCGGTGGCCGCGATTCTTCGTGCCGGGTTGATTCTGGTGAACGTCAATCCGCTGTACACCCCACGCGAGCTTGAGCACCAGTTGAAAGACGCTGGCGCCAAGGCCATCGTCATTCTGGAAAACTTTGCAACGACGCTGGAAAAGTGCATGACTGCAACGCCGGTCAAACACGTCGTTTTGTGCTCCCTGGGAGATCAGCTGGGCCTGCTCAAGGGATCGCTGGTCAACTACATGGTCCGCAATGTCAAGAAAATGGTTCCGCCGTTCAGTTTGCCTGGCGCAGTGCGCTTCAACGAAGCTGTGGCGCGGGGTACCAAGGGCACTGTCAAACGCGCGGACATCAAGCCCGATGACGTTGCCGTGCTGCAGTACACCGGAGGTACCACAGGTGTATCCAAGGGGGCGGTCCTGCTGCATCGCAATGTGGTCGCCAACGTGCTGCAGTCCGAGGCCTGGAACGAGCCGGTCATGAAACTGGTGCCAGCCAATGAGCAGCCCACCAGTGTTTGCGCCATTCCGCTGTACCATATTTTTGCTTTTACCGTGGGCATGATGCTGTCCATGCGTACCGGCGGCAAACTGATTTTGTTGCCCAATGCGCGTGACTTTGCAGCGGTTCTCAAAGAGTTGTCCAAGCACAGGATTCACAGTTTCCCGGCGGTCAATACGCTCTTCAATGCGCTGGCCAATCACCCTGACTTCAAGACGGTGGACTGGAGCCATCTGAAAGTGTCGGTGGGTGGTGGTTCGGCAGTTCAAAGCTCTGTTGCCAAAGTCTGGTTTGAAAAAACCGGATGCCCGATATGCGAAGGTTATGGCTTGTCGGAAACCTCGCCGTCCGCCAGCTGTAACCCGGTAACGGCCAAAGAATACACGGGCACCATCGGCGTTCCTTTGCCCAGCACCTACATGAAGCTGCTGGATGATGATGGCAACGAGGTTGCTGCCGGGCAGTCGGGCGAGATTGCCATCAAGGGTCCGCAGGTGATGGCCGGCTACTGGCAGCGTCCCGACGAGACGGCCAAAGTCATGACGGCTGACGGGTACTTCAAGACCGGCGATGTTGGCGTCATGGACGAACGCGGGTTCTTCAAGATTGTGGATCGCAAGAAAGACATGATTCTGGTCAGCGGTTTCAATGTGTTCCCGACCGAACTTGAAGACGTGGTCGCCCAGCTGGATGGGGTGATGGAGTGTGCCTGCGTGGGCGTGCCGGACGCCAAGACCGGCGAAGGCGTCAAGCTGGTGATTGTCAAGAAAAATCCGGATTTAACCGAAGCGCAGGTCCGGGCCTATTGCAAAGAGAATTTGACCGGGTACAAGCAGCCCAAGGTAGTTGAGTTCCGTACCGAATTGCCCAAAACACCCGTGGGGAAAATCCTGCGCCGCGAGCTTCGCGAAAAGTAGACAGGAACGAACGCCTGTGTCATGACGGTCACCGCCATACTCAGCGCGCTCGCTGAAGAACAGCAGGGTTTGCTGGAGCAACTGCACAAGCCGCAACGCGTCAGGCACGGTGGCCGTGATTTCTGGGAGGGGGAGCTGAACAGTCATCGGGTGGTGTTGGGCCTGTCGCGCATCGGCAAGGTTGCTGCCGCCACGACTGCCACCACGCTGATCACCTGTCTTGGTGTCCATCGCATCGTTTTTACCGGCGTGGCTGGCGGCATCGGTTCGAGCGTCAAGGTGGGTGATGTGGTGGTGGCTACTGATTTTGTTCAGCACGACCTGGACGCTTCGCCCATCTTCCCCCGATATGAGGTGCCGCTGTACGGCAAAACCTGTTTTGCCTGTGATCCTGCACTCACGGAAATGCTGTTTGAAGCGTCCCGCAAGGCCCTGGCTGAAACGATGCAGGGCCACGCGCAGCTTCATCGTGGATTGATTGCCAGCGGCGACCGGTTTGTTTCAGCCGCCGACGAGAGTCACGGCATTCAGCGGGCGCTGCACGAAGCTGGTCTGGATGTATTGGCCATTGAGATGGAGGGTGCGGCGGTGGCCCAGGTCTGCTTTGACTTTGGCGTGCCGTTTGCAGCTGTGCGAACGATTTCCGACCGTGCCGATGACCAGGCACACGTGGATTTCCCGATGTTCGTTGCCGAGGTGGCCAGCGGTTACGCGCAGTCCATCATGACGAACCTGTTTCGATCGCTATAAAATTAATAGCTATTCACGCATATTCCACGAGAGCTGGAGGCCAAAAAGACCTCGTAAAAAGCCGATCTTCCGTCGCTGCCAGACTTCCTGCTATTTCAGCCAGCCCCGCTTTCGGAAGTACCACATCGGCACGATGGCGCTGGCCGCCATCAGCGCCAGCGCGTAGGGGTAACCCAGTGACCAGTCCAGCTCCGGCATGAACTTGAAGTTCATGCCGTACAGGCTGGCAATCAGTGTGGGCGGCAACAGCGCGACGCTGGCCACAGAAAAAATCTTGATGATCTTGTTCTGGTTGATATTGATGAAACCGACCGTGGCGTCCATCAAGAAGTTGATCTTGTCGAACAGAAACGCGGTGTGCGAGTCCAGTGAGTCAATATCGCGCAGAATCTGGCGCGCTTCCTCAAACTGCTCACCGTTGAGCATCTTGCTGCGCATCATGAAGCTCACCGCGCGGCGGGTGTCCATCATGTTGCGGCGGATGCGCCCGTTCAGGTCTTCCTGACGCGCAATGGCACCCAACACCTCGCCAGCCAAGGCGTCGGTGACGTCCCCCGCCAGCACCTTGTTGCTCACTTTTTCCAGTTCGTCATAAATGCCTTCCAGTGAGTCAGCCGAGTACTCGGCATCTGCATCAAACAGCTTGAGCAGCACCTCCTTGGCGTCCTCAATCAGACCCGGAGCCCGGCGTGCCCGCATGCGCAGCAGGCGAAAGACGGGCACGTCTTCATCATGGATTGAAAACAGCACGCCACAGCTTTTGAGCTCTGCGTTGTGCTGATTCAAAATGAAGGCCACACGGACCTGGCGTGGCTCCTCTTCATCAGCAATCAGGAAGTCGCTGCGAATGTGCAATTCGCCATTCTCTTCGGCGTAAAACCGGGCGGATTCTTCGATGTCCTCGTCCATCGCGTCTTCCGGGATCGATAAGCCGAAGTATTGTTTCACCCACCGTTTTTCTTCCAGCGTGGGCGATTCCAGATCAACCCAGATCGGCTGGAATTTGGACAGTTCCTCGAGAGACTCGATCTCTTCCTGGAAGAGTCGGCCATTGACAAGCGTAAAGATGTTGAGCATGGATCATTCAATCGGGGTCAGATTCCAATTATTCGGGGCGGCGGTTTGTCGCACACGGCAGCTTTCGAACAATTGGAATCTGGCCCCAATTAAATTTGAAAGCTACCTGCCAGGGCAGTTTTCCAAGGAGATGTCTCCGAAGTTGATTTGCAGAAATTATCGCACTGGCGTGCGTTCAAATATCGGCAAAAAACGCCAGTAATTCAGCTTTGCGCGCGAAGGCGTCACTTTCACCCATGGCAATCAGTGACTGAACAAAACCCGGTTCGAAAAGCAGGTAACTGGCCAGTGCGCCGCCCCCGCCTTTGAGCATCCCCAGCCCACCCAGGGCATTGCGCGTTGCGGTGGGCAGTTCCAGCGCATGAATCTGGGCCAGCGCGTCGAGTGAGCGGCTGGGCTGGATCGCCAGAATTTCCACGCTTCGGTATGGCAAGGCAGAGGCTGTATCACGCGGTAGCCGCTTCAGGGTTTGTGTCACCCGCTGCGCCTGCTCGACATCCGCCTGCAAGGTGTCATGAAACACACTGGCCATGGCGTGCCCGGCAATGCTGCCTAGCGTCGGACCGCGTGTCGGAAGCTGGCTGCTGCTGGCACCCAGTCCGGAGCGCTCGGGTTGCCCTGCTCCCACCACCAATACCTTCTTGGCTCCCAGATGCATGGCAGGCGAGAGGGGGGAGACCTGGCGCATGGAGCCGTCGCCAAAAAATTCCTGATGACCCTCTACCCACAGTGGCGTTGCGGGAAACAGGAAGGGAATGGCACTGGAAGCCATTAAATGCTCAATGGTGATCGGGTGGAACTCAGAACGCCGGCCGGGCCGCGCCCAGGCGTCCATCGGGTTGTCTTGCGCGGTGTGGCAAAAGGTCCAATGCACGCCGCTGGTATAGCTGGAAGCTGTAACCGCCAGCGCTTCCAGCGTGCGCGATGCCAGGGCTTTGTCGATGCCCGGCAGTGACACTGCGCGGTGCAGGGTGTCTACCAAAGGCAGGTTGTCGAGAATCGCCCCGTTGTTTCGTGCGTGTCGTGACAGGCTCAGGGCTGTGGCGAATTTGCTCATCCGAACCCATGACGGTACCTGAAGCCGGTAAACGTCAGCTGACCGGATGGCGCCCCAGAAATCTGCCAATTGATCGAAAGCCTGAAGGCCTTGTGTAGCACAGCCGGCCAGAAATGCCGCATTCAGGGCGCCAGCCGATGTGCCAATAAGCACCTGAAAGGGGAAGGTTTTGGGTGTCTGCGCCTGCAATCCGAGCATGGAGGCCAACGCCCGCAGCACGCCTACCTGGTACGCCGTTCTGGCACCGCCACCCATCAGCACCAGAGCATTGGCCGGTCGACGGGGCTGGTTCATGCTCGCATTAATGACGGTATCCAGGCTCATGCATGAATTGTGCAGGGATGTTAAAGTGAATTGCAACTCCCTCTGAAATATGTCCAAAGCTCTCACGCCACAGCGCGAATTGTGGCTCCTGATCACACTTGCGGGCATCCAGTTCACCCATATCCTGGACTTCATGATCATGATGCCTCTTGGACCTCAGTTCACGCAGTTGTTCGCGATCACCGACGCGCAGTTTGGGATGCTGGTATCGGCCTACACTCTGGCCGGTGGCCTATCCGGTTTCCTGGCCTCGGCTTACATCGACCGATTCGGACGCAAGCGCCTGCTGCTGGTTCTCTACGGTTTGTTTGCGCTGGCCACGCTGGCGTGTGGATTGGCACCCACCTACATGACGCTGATGATGGCACGCATCGCTGCGGGGGTGTTTGGCGGCGTACTGTCAGCGCTGTCCCAGACGATTGTGGGCGATGTGATCCCGTTTGAGCGACGTGGGCGCGCCATGAGCATTGTCATGACGTCGTTTTCCGTGGCAACGGTAGCCGGGGTGCCAGCTGGCCTGTTTCTGGCAGCGCACCTGGGTTGGCATTCCGCGTTTTTTGGCATCGCCCTGTTGTGCGCGCTGTTTCTGTGTTTTGCTGCGTGGACACTGCCGTTACTGGACGCCCACCTGGGAGCATCGACCGACTCTTCAGCAGTCCAGCGTATCCGCGTGGTGCTGGCGGATGTCAATCACCAAAGGGCGTTTGTTTTTTCATCGCTGATGATGTTTGCCGGTTTCATGGTGATTCCCTACATTACCATCTACATGCAGACCAATGTGGGAATGCGGCCAGATCAGATTCCGTATGTCTACTTGTGCGGTGGCATTGGTACGCTCCTGACTGCCCGCTGGGTCGGGCGGCTGACGGATCTTCGGGGCAAGCTGCAAACATTCCGTGTATTTGCCATTG
>JAABRC010000112.1 GCA_011391115.1 Candidatus Egaibacter danicus
ATCACGCGCACCGGTCTGCGTCCCGGGCGCGGAGGCGTGCAATACAGCGGATTCAAACTGGCCAGCTACAGCCCGGAGGCTGATCGCCAGCACAGCTACTGGGGTGTAGGGTATCCAACCAATCAGGATGAGGGTGACTCTGGGTCAAGTCGGTTGTGTGGCCAGAAGCAGGCCAAAGAAGTGCCTCCGGTTACCGAGGAGAGCGGCTGGCGTGCCATTGCTTTTCTGGTTGACCAGTTGGTGCCCGCAGCGGACAAGGCCGGCATCCGGCTGGCCTGCCATCCGCACGACCCGGCGTATCCAGTCGGTGGCCTGAACGGCGTAGAGCATGTGCTGGGCTCCATCGAAGGCATGCGCCGCTTTGTCGCGCTGTCCGACAGCCCCAACCACGGACTCAATTTCTGCCAGGGCACGGTGGCCGAGATGGCGCCTGAACCGCACGCCTATGTCATCCGCGCGATTGAAGAGTTTGCGCCGCGCATCTTCATGGTTCACTTCCGGAATATCAAGGGTGGCTATCTCGACTTTGCCGAGGTCTTTCCCGATGAGGGCGACGTGGACATGAACGAGGCCATCCGCGCGTATCAGCGTTCCGGCTACAAGGGCATTCTGTGCCCTGACCATGTGCCTTTGTCAGATCTCGATCCCAACCGGGAGCGCTTCATGTCGTTTGCGCTGGGCTACACACGGGGTCTGTTGCATGCGGCAGGCTACCAGCCCAAAATCACGACGCTGACGAACTGATCCCTTGCCATTTTTTTCAACAGGAGACAAAGCATGACCATTCGAAGAAAACTCATCAGCCTGGTTGCGACCGCAGCGTTGAGCGCTGCCTTGCCGCTGGCCGCCATGGCTCAGGCCGACTACCCCAGCAAGCCCGTCAAGATCATCGTGCCATTCCCCCCTGGCGGCACCAGTGACGTCATGGGACGCATGATGTCCGAAGAACTCGGCAAAGTCCTCAAGCAGCCTGTCATCATCGAAAACATTGGTGGTGCAGGCGGTGTGGTGGGTACCGAGCGGGGAAGCAAAGTAGCGCCAGACGGCTACACCATCATTCAGACCGGCGTTGGACAGAGTGCGGTGGCCCATGGCCTTGACCCTGATCTCAAATACAACTCCAACACCGACTTCATCCATCTCACCCAGGTTCATTCCGGTCCCAATCTGCTGGTTGTGCATCCCAGTACCCCGTTCAAGACACTCAAGGAGTTGGTTGACTACGCCAAGGCCAATCCGGGCAAGCTGGACTATGGCTACACGCACGCGGCTTCCGGTCATATGGCGATGGAGCTCTTCAAGCAGACCGCTGGCATTTTCATGACGGGCATTCCCTACCGTGGTGGTGGCCCGATGATGACCGACATGCTGGGTGGCACCATCAAGCTCATGTTCATTAACCAGGACGTGGCGCTGCAACACATCAAGGCAGGCAAGCTGCGGCCACTTGCTGTTTCCAGCATTCAGCGCAACCCGCTTTACCCTGATGTGCCCACGGTGGCTGAATCCGGCTACAAAGGATTCGAGGCCCTGTCGTGGTCAGGCATGTCGGTGCCCAAGGGCACACCACAGCCTATCGTGGACAAACTCGAAGCGGCCATGGCACAGGTAATGCAATCCCCGGCGATCAAACAACGCATGGAGTCACAAGGTTTCGTGGTTCCGGTTCAGGGTTCCAAACCCTATGCGGCGTTCGTCAAGAGCGAGATCGACCGCTGGACCAAGGTGATCAAAACCGCTGGCATCAAAAACCAGTAAGTTAAAACATGACCGCTCCAGACCAGACTGGCTCGTCGCAGCCGCGCAAGCGATTGAAGCCTGAAGAGTTGAGGTCGTGGCGCTGGTTTGGTCGCGAGAGCATGCGCACCTATAACCAGCGCTCGCGCATGGCGCAGATGGGCTATGCCTACAGCGACTATGCAGGCAAGCCTGTCATTGCCATTCTCAACACCTGGAGCGAGATCAGCACCTGCCATACGCATTTCAAGCAGCGCGCGGAGGAAATCAAGCGGGGCGTCTGGCAGGCGGGTGGCTTTCCGGTGGAAATGCCTGCCATCTCTCTGTCAGAAACGCTGCAAAAGCCCAGCGCCATGCTGTATCGCAACCTGTTGGCGCTGGAGACGGAAGAGTTGCTGCGTTCCTATCCCTGCGATGGCGCCGTGTTGATGGGTGGGTGCGACAAGACAACACCCGGGCTGATCATGGGGGCGACCTCAATGGGTTTGCCGATGATTTTCATGCCTGCGGGCCCCATGCTCAACGGCAGTGCAGGGGGCAAAACACTCGGATCTGGCTCCGACATGTTCAAGGGGTGGACCGAGCTGCGTGCGGGCACCATCAATCAAAGCGATTGGGAAGAAATCCTTTCAGGCATCGCCCGCTCTCCGGGTCACTGCATGACCATGGGTACGGCCAGCACCATGACCAGTGCGGCAGAGGCTCTGGGACTCACATTGTCCGGTGCAGCATCCATACCAGCGCCGGACTCGCGCCACGCGCAGATGGCGGTACAGACCGGGCAGCGCATTGTGGAAATGGTCTGGCAGGACGTTCGCCCCGCACAGATATTGACACCTGAAGCGTTTGACAACGCGGTAACCACTGTGCTGGCTCTCGGGGGTTCCACCAATGCACTGGTGCATTTGATTGCTATGGCGCGGCGCGCGGGTGTGCAACTGACGCTGGACCGTTTTGATAAGCTGGCCACCACCACGCCGCTTATTGCCAATCTGCGTCCGTCCGGTAAATATCTGATGGAAGATTTTTATCGCGCCGGTGGACTGCGTGCGCTGCTGGAGCGCATGCGGCACAAATTGCACACCAACGCACCCACCGTCAATGGCTTGACATTGGGCGAAAACATTGCGGGTGCAACAGTATTCAACGACGATGTGATCTTGCCGATAGACCAGGCCCTGCTGGCCGGTGGCAGTCTGGCCGTCTTGAAAGGCAATCTGTGTCCGGATGGCGCGGTGATCAAACCTGCGGCTGCCGAGCCTCACTTGCTTCAACACACGGGGCGTGCCATCGTCTTTGCGAGTTATGCCGAACTCAGCGCGCGCATTGATGACCCCGATCTCGATGTTGATGCCACCAGCGTGTTGATTCTGCAAAACGCCGGCCCTTTGGGCGGCCCCGGCATGCCGGAATGGGGGCAACTCCCCATCCCCAAAAAATTGCTGGCGCAGGGCGTGCGTGACATGCTGCGCATCTCCGATTGCCGCATGAGTGGCACCAGCTTTGGTGCGTGTGTGTTGCATGTGGCGCCTGAGTCTTTTATCGGAGGGCCCCTGGCGCTCGTGCAAACCGGGGACATCATCAAGCTTGATATCCCCGAGCGCCGACTGGACATGTTGGTGGACGAGGCCGAACTGGCCCGACGCCGTGCGGCATGGGTACAGCCGGCGCCCCGCTACCAGCGCGGTTATGGCGCGATTTTTTCCCAACAGGTGACGCAGGCCGACCAGGGCTGCGATTTCGTCATGCTCGCTGGAACCCAGCCCACACCCGAGCCCGACATCTATTAACCCTCTGACTTGTACCAAAGGAACAACTTGTGAAGAAAGACATTGCCGCCTCGGCAGACCGTATCGACTGGGTGAAGCTCTCGCTGGTTTACCTGCCACTGGCCGCGCCCATCAGTGACGCCAAGGTGCTGACGGGTCGTCAGAAGCCGTTGACTGAAATTGCGTTCATCTTCTGCGAAATCCGTACGCGTGACGGGTTTGAGGGCATCGGCTTTGGCTACAGCAAACGCGCCGGTGGCCCGGGCATGTATGCGCACGGCAAGGAAATCGCGGACAACCTGCTAGGTGAAGACCCGAACGACATTGCCAAATTGTGGAACAAGCTGATGTGGGCTGGCGCGTCCATGGGCCGCAGCGGAATGACCAGCCAGGCCATTGCGCCGTTTGACATCGCACTGTGGGATTTGAAAGCCAAGCGAGCCGGGTTGCCGCTGGCCAAGCTGCTGGGTGCGCACCGCGACAGCGTGCAGTGTTACAACACCTCAGGTGGTTACCTGAACATGCCGATCGAACAGGTGCTGGACAACGTGGCCATAAACAAGGCCAGCGGCATTGGTGGCATCAAGATCAAGGTCGGCCAGCCGGATCTACCCACCGACATTCAGCGTGTGGGCCAGGTGCGCAAGCTGCTAGGTGAGGGCTTTCCGCTGATGGTGGACGCCAACCAGCAGTGGGACCGCCCCAAAGCCATGCGTGCCTGCCGCGCCTTTGAGCAGTTTGACCTGACCTGGATTGAAGAGCCACTGGACGCCTATGACTTTGAAGGCCATGCCCAGTTGGCGGAACGGTACGACACCGCCATTGCGACGGGTGAGATGCTGACCAGCCTGGGCGAACACACCCAGCTCATCATGTCGGACGGCAGTGACTTTGTGCAGCCGGATGCGCCACGTGTGGGCGGCATCACGCCGTTTTTGCAGATCATGGCGCTGGCCGATTTCAAGGGCCGCAAGCTGGCCCCGCATTTCGCGATGGAGATTCACCTGCACCTGGCCGCGGCTTACCCGCAGGAGCCCTGGCTGGAGCATTTCGAGTGGCTGGAGCCGATGTTCAACGAACGACTGGAGTTGAAAGAAGGGCGCATGCACGTGCCCAACCGGTCGGGCCTGGGTTTCTCGCTGAGCGATCAGGCCCTAGCCTGGACGGCTGAAACAGCTGAGTTTGGCAAACGTCCCTAAAGCCTCTGAGCCGCCTACCGTACCTCGGCGCCGCGTGTGTTGACGTACAACGCGTAAAGGGAGTGGCTGCTGGCCATGAACAGGCGGTTGTTGTCGGCTCCGCCAAAGCACAGGTTGGCGCAGCGCTCGGGCAAGCGGATGTGGGCGATGGGTTTGCCTTCGGGGTTGAACACCATCACGCCGTCCAGTGCGGCGGCATCAGCATCCAGCGCGCCATTGCTGCCCCAGCCAGCCCAGATGTTGCCGTCCACATCACACTTGATGCCATCAAAAGCGCCCGGGCCATTGGCGTCGATGTGCAGCGTCTTGTTGTTCAGCCGGCTGCCAGGACCCACGTCGTAGGCCCATACCTGGCGGCTGGGTATGGCGCGGCTTTCAACCACATAGAGCTTCTTCTCATCCGGAGAGAAGCACAAACCGTTGGGCCCCGCAAGGTCATCCAGCACCTGAGTCACGTGGCCACTCGACCCATCGATCCGGTACACCGCGTGAGGCAACTCCTGCTGGGCGATGCGGCCTTCATAGTCGTTGGAGAGCTGGAACGGCGGGTCGGTGAACCAGATGTCGCCGCTGGACTGGCAGACGATGTCGTTGGGCGAATTGAAACGCTTGCCTTTGAAGTTGTCTGCGAGCGTGGTGATGGAGCCATTGTGCTCGGTGCGGCTGATGCGGCGGGTCACCGCGCCTTCGCAGGTGACCAGGCGACCCTGCAAGTCGCGTGTGTTGCCGTTGGCGTAATTCGAGGCTTCGCGAAACACGGAAGCCACACCGGTGATGGCGTCCCAGCGGATGATGCGGTTGTTTGCCACATCGCTGGCCAGCAGATAGCGCCCATCACCAAACCACACGGGTCCTTCCATCCAGCGAAAGCCGGTCGCCAGCCGCTCCACACTGGCGCTGAACAGGCGGTATTTCAGAAACGACGGGTCCAGCACGACCACCGACGGGTCCGGGTAACGCGGCGACAACGCAGGCCCTTCGGGAGGGGTGAAATGAGTGGAGTTGACTGGCATGTTGTTCTTCGGAAAGACCTGTGGATGAAGACGTGAGAGGATAACCCCGCACGGTCATGTTTGGGTACGCAGAATCGAAAGGATCAGAATGAAAACCATTGCCATCACCGGCGCGGCCGGTCTTGTTGGAACGGGGCTGCGCGGGGAACTGTTGCAGCGGAGCTATGCCCTGCAGTTGCTGGACGTGAAACCCATCGATCCCTGTTACGCCAATGAGCAGTCATCGGTGGTGGACATCACGGATCAGACGTCACTCACCACCGCGCTACGGGGTTGTGATGCGGTCGTCCATCTGGCCGCCTGCACCACCGATGCGCCCTGGCCTGAGCACGTCAAACTCAGCATCGAAGGCAGCATCAGCCTGTTTGATGCAGCGCGAGAAGCCGGTGTGACGCGGGTGGTGTACGCCAGTTCGCACCACGTTGTGGGCTTACACCCGCGCGCGCCGAATGGGCCACGTCTGGGCCCGACCGTACAGGTGCGGCCCGACAGCCGTTACGCTGTGGGCAAGGCCTTCGGGGAGTCCATCGGCGCGATGTACGCGGGCAAATACGGCATGCAGGTGCTGGCCATACGCATCGGCAATGTGAACACCCGGCCCATCGACCGCCGCCGCATGGGCAACTGGCTGAGCTGGCGCGACCTGGGGCAACTGGTGGCGCTGGGCATTGAGCATCCTGATCTGGTGTTCTCCGTGGTTTACGGCATCTCCGATTCAACCGGGCGGCACTATGACAACGCGGCGGCCCATGCGCTGGGCTACCGGCCGCAGGATGGCATGGCTGCCGCTGCGTTTGAGG
>JAABRC010000113.1 GCA_011391115.1 Candidatus Egaibacter danicus
ATCAGCCTTCTAAGCTGAGGGTCGGGGGTTCGATCCCCTCCGGACAGGCCAAAGTCATCTTCCCCCTGACAGTTTTAAGCCTTCATGTCTTGGAGGGTTACTCCCTAGCAGCTGCGTCATACCCCGGCGGTATATTCCTTGCTACGCCGAAGATAGTCCCGCAACGGCCGTATGACGGTGTTTTCAATCCCGGTGGACTTTTGTTTCACCAACTTATGCCAAGGAGCGAACAAATCATGAACTCACGATGGAACATGAAATCAACCGTAAAAGCCATTGCTGCTGGTGCCCTGCTGGCCGGTGCCAGCTTGTCCATGGCCGCCAACGTGCCGACTGGCGTGCAACTGCATGCCAGTCAGGAGATGGTGCGCAACAATGGTTCTGAGCCTGACACGCTTGACCCTGCGCTGGCTGAAGGCGTTCCGGCAAATAACATCATTCGTGAACTGTTTGAAGGTTTGACGGCAACTGATGGAACCGGGAAAGTCGTTCCTGGCGTGGCCGAGAGCTGGAAGCAGGTTGACCCCAAGACTTGGGTATTCAAGCTTCGAAACAATGCGAAATGGTCCAATGGCGATGGTATTTCGGCCGCTGACTTCATCTATAGCATGCGCCGGTTTGTTGATCCCAAAACGGCTTCGGAATATGCATCAACGTTCGGTATTTTCATTCTTAACGGCAAGGAAATTACCGCGGGCAAATTGCCCGTCACCGAACTGGGTGTGAAGGCGCTGGATGCCTACACGCTTGAAATCAAGACCCCTTTCCCGGTTGGCTTCATGCCTGATCTGGTCTCCAACCTGCAGTTGGGTCCTGTCCACAAAGCCACTGTCGAAAAGTTCGGCAAAGAGTGGACCAAGCCGGCCAACATCGTCGGCAACGGCGCTTTCAGTCTGAAGGACTGGCAGGTCAACAGCAAGATCGTTCTTGCCAAGAGCCCGAGTTACTGGGATGCCAAGAACGTGCAACTAACCAAAATGACCTATCTGGCGGTCGAAGACGGCAACGCAGACGTGAAGCTGTTCGAGTCTGGTGAGAATGACTGGGTTTATCAGCTTCCGCCTGGCACCTACGACAAGTACAAGGCGCAATATCCGAAGGACATTCATAACGCACCCATGCTGGGACTGCGTTACTACTCTCTGAACAATGCCGATCCGGTCTTCAAGGATGTGCGTGTTCGCAAGGCGCTTTCGATGGTGATTGATCGGGACATACTTTCACAGCGCGTGACCGCAGACGGGCAGGTAGCCGCCTATGGCGTGATCGTCAACGGCGTAGCGGGAGCCGACGTCACCACTTATGACTGGGCTACGTGGCCGATGGACAAGCGCGTGGCTGAGGCCAAAAAACTGCTGGCTGACGCGGGTGTGGCGCCAGGGACCAAGCTGAAATTCGCCTATAACACCAGCGAATACCATAAGAAAATGGCCATCTTTGCCGCCTCAGAGTGGAAAACCAAGCTGGGTATCGACCTCGAAATGGAAGCCATGGAGTTCAAGGTACTGATCAAGAAACGCAACGATGGTGACTACCAGATGGCGCGCAATGGCTGGATCGCCGATTACAACGATGCCACCACTTTCCTGACGCTGGTCCAGTGCGATTCCGATCAAAATGCCCAGAAGAACTGCAACCGCAAGGCGGAAGCACTCATAGACGAGGGCAATCAGTCCCTTGATCCTGCCAAGCGGAAAACCCTTTTGACGCAGGCGGCGAAGATCATCATGGAAGACTACCCCATGATTCCGTTGCTGCAATACACGGTGCCGCGTCTGGTGAAGTCTTATGTTGGTGGTTACTCGGCAACCAATTCAATGGACCGGTATCGGGCGAAAGACCTGTACATCATCAAACATTGATGTTGATTTGAAGTTATGTATGGGCAGGTGTCTGATGGCGCCTGCCCATTTGCTCGGCCTCTCGAAATCGGCACAGTGATTTATGTGGACCTACGTTTTCCGCCGCGTCCTGGCGATGATCCCAACCGTGTTTGTGGTCATCACGGTTTGCTATCTGTTACTACACGCTACCCCTGGAGGACCATTCGACAGCGAGCGTAAGGTTTCTGCGGTGGTGCTGGCCAACCTCAATGCCAAATACCATCTGGACCTCCCCCTGTGGCAACAGTACCTCTATTACCTGAACAGTCTGCTGCATGGCGACCTGGGTGCGTCATTTCGTTATGAGGACTGGTCAGTCAATGAACTGGTAGCCAAGGCGTTGCCGGTTTCGGCTGCCATTGGCGGTGGATCCATTCTCATTTCGCTGGTTCTGGGCGTATTCCTTGGTACGGTAGCCGCATTGCGGCAAAACAGTGTCGTTGACTACCTTGTCATGGGGATCAGCAATGCCGGGACGGCGTTTCCGTCGTTTGTCATAGGCCCTGTACTCATACTTGTGTTTGCGATCTGGCTCAAAGTGGCACCAGCTGGCGGGTGGGATGCCTTCTCTCCCCGTTACATGGTGCTGCCGATGTCGCTGCTGACCTTCATCAATGTTGCCTCGATCGGTCGCGTGATGCGCGGCAGCCTGATTGAGGTCTTGCATAGCAATTTCATACGCACTGCGCGAGCCAAAGGCCTGCCCATGCGTGTCATTGTTTTGCGCCACGCCCTCAAACCTGCGTTGCTGCCAGTCGTTTCACTGACAGGTCCGCTGGCTATTTCGTCCATTACCGCTGCAGTCGTGACCGAGTCTGTTTTCTCAATCCCCGGTTTGGGTAAATTGATCCTGAACGGGGCCGGTAACCGGGACTACACGCTGGTGCTTGGCCTCGTGGTACTGGTGACGGTCATCACCGTGGTATTCAATTTGCTTGTGGACCTGACTTACGCGCTTCTTGACCCCAAGATTCGCTATTGAAGTTTCTACGTCATGAGCTTCAACAATAAACGCGACGATCTGGTTGCCAGTCTGGACCACACTCTGGACGCGGCCATCACAGGGCGCAGCCCCTGGCTGGATGCCCGGGCCCGCTTTCTTCGCAACAAGGCAGCGGTTTTCAGTGTGGTACTTCTGTGTCTCATTGCGCTGGCCTGTGTCGTCGGCCCGTGGGTCTTGCCGCACGCATTTGACAGTGCCGACTGGGATGCGATGAGCCTGCCGCCTACTTTCAAAAACTGGCATCTGCTGGGGACTGACGAGTCGGGGCGCGATTTGCTGGTTCGCAGCCTGATTGGCGGGCGCATCTCCCTGATGGTTGGCCTGCTCGCTACCATGACCTCCGTGACGCTGGGAATTGTCTGGGGCGCCACGGCAGGCTTCATCGGTGGGCGTGTGGATTCGTTCATGATGCGCATTGTTGACATGATGTACGCCGTACCTTACCTGCTGATAGCCATCCTGATGGTCACCATTCTGGGGCGGGCGTTCTATCTGGTCGTGATCACCATTACCGTGTTTTCATGGATGGACATGGCGCGGGTGGTTCGTGGCCAGACGCTGTCGCTCCGATCAAAGGAGTTTGTCGAGGCGGCCCGAGCCATTGGTGTGCCGACGCGCCGAATCATCTTCCAGCACATCGTGCCCAATCTGCTGGGTGTTGTGGTGATCTACGCCACCGTTACCATTCCCAACGTGATCCTGACGGAATCGGTACTGTCCTTTCTGGGGCTGGGCATTCAGGAGCCCATGACCAGCTGGGGTGTGTTGATTCATGACGGTACGGCGGTGATGGAAATTTCTCCCTGGATGCTGCTGTTTCCCGCACTGTTTCTGTCGCTAACCCTGTACTGCTTCAACTACACGGGGGACGGTTTGCGTGACGCGCTGGACCCCAAAGATCGTTAAGGCATTGATAGACCATGAATCTGCTCGAAGTCAATAACCTTGGCGTTCAGTTCCAGACGCGGGATCGGGTGGTGCACGCGGTGAACGGGATCAGCTTCACGCTCAACGCCGGTCAGACGCTCGGCATCGTGGGGGAGAGTGGTTCCGGCAAAAGCCAGAGTGTGCTGGCCATGATGGGGCTTCTGGCCCGCAATGGTCAGGCCAGCGGGCAAGCGTTTTACAAGGGTGAAGATCTATTGACAATGCCCTCGGCTACGCTGAACCGAATCCGCGGCAACCGCATGGCCATGATTTTTCAGGATCCCATGACGTCACTCAACCCCTACTTGACGGTAGAGCGGCAAATGACCGAAGTGCTGCAATTTCATAAAGGCATGAACCGTAAATCCGCGCGGGCCCGGGCGGTTGAGGTTCTCGATGCCGTCAAGATTCCCCAGGCAGCAAGCCGGATCGACATGTACCCGCATGAGTTTTCGGGTGGCATGCGCCAGCGGGTGATGATTGCCATGGCCTTGCTGTGTGAGCCCGAAGTGTTGATTGCTGATGAACCCACCACCGCGCTTGACGTGACGGTGCAGGCCCAGATCATCACCTTGCTGCGCGAATTGCAGCGCGACTTTGGTACGGCCATCATCATGATCACCCATGACCTCGGTGTGGTAGCCGGCATTTGTGACGATGTGATGGTGTTGTATGGCGGCCGCGTCATGGAGCAGGCCACTGCAAAGAGCATCTTCTATCAGGCGTCGCATCCCTACACGATCGGCCTCTTGCACGCAGTGCCCCGTCTTGACAAAGATGAGGAGACATTGGTTGCCATACCCGGCTCTCCGCCTGACATGGCCCGTCTACCCAAGGGTTGCCCTTTTTGTGCGCGCTGCACCTTTGCGCAGGCGTCTTGCCGCAACGATATGCCGCAACTGATGGTCTCTGATCTCAACCCTGCGGTATTGCGTGCCTGTCATAAGAGTGCAGCGGTCATGATGTCCGTTGGTGCGCTGGAGGTCGAACATGCTTGAAGTCCGGGACTTAACGGTTCACTTCAGTGTGACCGCCCCCAACGCATGGCCATGGACAGCGAACCAGACCCTGAAGGCAGTGGATGGCGTTGCGCTGTCCGTTGCTGCGGGCGAGACCTTGGGTGTGGTGGGGGAGTCAGGCTGCGGTAAATCAACGCTGGCCCGCGCGATTCTGAACCTCATCACGGCGACGTCCGGCAGTATTGTGTGGATGGGGCAAGAGATGGCGGGCGCTTCACCGCAGAAATGGTTCAGCGTGCGCAAGGACGTCCAGATGATCTTTCAGGACCCTCTGGCGTCTCTCGATCCACGCATGACGGTGGCCCAGATCATTGGCGAACCCTTGCACACCCACCATCCAGATATGTCGGCTCAGGAAATCTTGCAACGTGTCAGTGCCATGATGAGTCGTGTGGGCCTCACCGAGCAGCACAAGAACGGTTATCCGCATGAATTTTCAGGTGGGCAATGCCAGCGCATTGGTATTGCACGTGCGTTGATTCTGGAGCCCAAACTGATCATTTGCGATGAGCCCGTGTCGGCGCTCGATGTATCCATTCAGGCGCAGATCATCAACTTGTTGAAGGACTTGCAGAAGTCCATGGGCCTCGCACTGATTTTCATTGCGCATGACCTAGCGGTGGTCAAACACATCAGCGACCGGATTCTGGTGATGTACCTGGGACATGTGATGGAACTGGCGCATAAAAAGGCGCTGTACGCGACTCCCCGCCACCCTTACACCCGCGCGCTTTTGTCGGCCATCCCGATTCCTGACCCCGACCGGGAACGCGCGAAAGTCATCCAGTTGCTGCATGGCGACCTGCCGTCGCCCATTAACCCGCCCAGTGGATGTGTTTTTCGAACCCGATGCCCGCAGGCCGTCGAGCGGTGTGCGAACGAGGTGCCGCTGCTTCACCGGCTGGATGATCAAACGCAAGCCGCCTGCCACCTCGCCTGAATGCAGTTCTTCCGAGGTTTTTAGGTCTTTTTGACCTCCATCCCTCGTGGATATTGCGTAAGCAGCTACTAAATCAATAGCGACTCAACGTTGCCTTGCCAATGCAGCCACTGTTCAGCAGCTGCCTTCAGATGTGCAGCCTGGCCGGTCGTACCCATGGTGATTTGGCCCAGTCGGTTCTCCCTCAGACCATCATTGGTTGATTGCAGCAGTCGCCGGGTTTGCCTGGCCACAGGCTCGCCGGTGGATATGAACTGGATGGTTTGCCCCACCAGATCGTGCAAATAATCCTGTACGAAGGGGTAGTGGGTGCAGCCCAGCACCAGCGTATCTATCTGGCCGGGTTGATGGCCGAATGGGCCGATGGCCTTTGTGTACTGTGTGCAGAGCGCTGCCAATTTTCCGGTGTTGTCCGTGTGAACGTTTTGTTCAATCGCTTCTGCCAGTCCATCGCACGGCTGGCTGATGAACTGGGCCTGGTGGTTCACCGTTTTCAGTAACGCACGGAAACGACTGCTGTTCAGCGTGCCACGCGTCGCCATCACGCCCACGCGTCCGGTGCGGGTCAGGGCAGCTGCAGGCTTGAGCGCGGGCTCTACACCAACGATTGGGAAGTCGGGGTTCTCACGCCGCAGAACATCAATGGCCAGTGCGGTGGCGGTGTTGCAGGCCACCACCAGCAACTGAATGTGA
>JAABRC010000114.1 GCA_011391115.1 Candidatus Egaibacter danicus
AAAAGGCATAAACCCGATAAACACACCAGCATTGCCAGCATAGCGACTTCGACACGCAGGCTCTTCAGGCCCAGTCGCCACCCCAAATAACGGATAAACAACGCCGCTATCAATTCGTTCATCAGGACCACTGTAGTCGCCATGACCATCGTGCTTTGGACGCGCGATAGCAATGCGAAAAGCAATAGGAAGGACAGCACCTTCACCGCACTGATCAGTGCAAGCCACTTGGAGAGCCCCTTCGCAAGAAAAGCAGACCCGTACAGGCTTCCAAGATTACTGAACCAAGCGCCAAACGCCAGTATTGGGAGGAACACCGCCGCTTGCGAGTAGCGGTCGTCGTAAGCCAGTTTAAAAAAGCTGCTTGCCCCAACGATCAGCAACACCACCAGGTAAGTGGACATCAAAAGCACGGGGGGCTTGGCCTTGTGAAAGGCATCAGGTAACCCCATGCCATCCTCGAGCATGCGTGCATACCAAGGGAACACAATGGCGTTCTGCAAACGACCCACCAAGGTTGGAACCATCAAAGCCAAACTGGCAGCAATCGAGTAGACGCCCACCTCGACCAGCGGATAAATCGCTGCAAAAGCCAGACGATCGATCTGCAACGACAGGAAATACAGCAGCGTAGACAGGAAAATCCATTTACCGAAAGAGAAGATCGATCGCACAGCCTTTGGTTCTAGAATGAAACGGGCACGCGGCCCAGGCAAAAACCAATAGGTCAAGGCCGCGTGCATTGCTATCGACAAAACTCCCGCGATCGCCAAGGCGTATACCGAACGCATATACCAAGCCAAACAAAGCACCAGAGTCGCATGCACGATCGTCACGCCAATTTCGATACGCGTAATCTGGGCCACTCGCATGTGCCTGGCAGCACTGAGCATGCGTGGTGACTTCAGCCCTTCTATCAACGCAGTCAGTGCAACGAGTGGAATCAGCCACTTCAACTGAAGCGCGGCAGGGTCATTGGCACCATAGAAAGCTGCCATAGGCCACGCAACCATCGCCGCCAGAAAGGTCAGAACGACTCCCCTGATGACCTGCATGGTCCAGGCCGTATTCAGAAAGTCAGGCTCGTCGCCGCGCGGACTTTGGATCACGTTCTGCTGAAGTCCGATGTCAGAGAACATCGCCAGCCCCATCATGACCGCAGTGACCAGCGCCATAAGGGCGAACGCCTCTTCGAACAGCAGCCTCGCCAGCACGATGTTCATGCCAAGGCGAATCACCTGTCCTGACCCGAATGCAATCACTATCCAGGCTGTGCCAGAGCGTGCCTTCGCATTCAGTGACAAGCGGTTTTGAGCGGACCCGGCCGCAGCGGTGGGGCGAGACGCGTTGATGCTCATGGCATAGGAGCTTCTTTGGGTTTGCGAACCCGCTCGCCTATCAAACCGACATAGGCCACACTTAGACCCAGTACCGACCAGTACACCACGGGTACTGCAGTGATGCTGCTGACGGTGTAGATGATGAGCATAATTGCCGACACCGTGGCGAACAGCGCGCGCCCTAGCAAAGCCGCCTGGGGATTATGCTGCCGCGCAAGGTGCACGCCTTTACGCAGCTGCTGGAGCGAGCACAGGAAGGCACCAAGAAAAAACGTCAGCCCCATCAGACCTGAATACAGCGCCACGCCGACATAAGTGTTCACCACATCGATGATCCCCTCTCCCTGCATCATGACCTGCAATTCGGGCGCATCAAGATAATCATGTGATCCAAACAACAGGTTACGCCCAATCACTGGCAACGCCGATGCGAGCAGATTGGCGCGGTACTCCACATTTCCCTGCTCGATAGTGCCGACAATCGGCAACATGTCGATCAGCCGTTGACCGCCTGGCAACTGAGTCAGCACCAGAAAGAACGTCAAGACACCCACCCCCAAACCGCACATGCGCTTGACGGACTTAGGCCCGGTCAGGATGAAAATGACCACTAGGAACGCCGAGCCCACCCATGGCCCACGCGACAGGGAAGCAATAATACCCACTATCAAAAGTGTCACTCCAAGAAACCGGTGCAGTGGATTGGAAACGAATTCCCTGAGATAAAAAAAGAAACCTAGGGCGACTACCAGAACATAGCCGAGAACAATCGAGTTCCCTACTGATGCGTTCGGTCGCAATAGGCCAGATCGCATCAGGTAGCCACCGAACATGCCTTCGTTCAGGCCCAATGCCCCCAGTACAGATGAGTAAAGTTTCCAGGTGCGAAGCACTTCAAAGATTGCAACAATTGCCAGAATCATTGCTGCGATCAAGTAGCCTGTCATTGCTTGTTTCAAGCCGTCTTCGCTTCGAATGCTTCTGCTCGCCACGTAGTACGGCAGGAAAATGTCGACCCAAAGCGACAAAACTGTCCGCAACCCACTGGTGACGTTGCCTTCACGAAACGCTAGCAGTGACATCAGAAAGAGATAGCCGAGCACCATCCAGTCCACAGGTGAACTGCCCAGGCGGGCAGTGGCTGAGCGTTGAAGAAGAGAAAGGACAGCGGGTAGCAGCAAAGTCAAGCCGAGCAGCCGGTAATGATCCAGCACCCACAGGTGGTCGATGATGCCTAGACCAGGTATCACTGCAGGTGCTCGAGGAGCTGCAAACAGCAGAACGAAGTAAATGCCCATCACATGCGCCTCTCGCCTCCGATAGGCCAGCAGGATGGCGCCGAGCATCAACTTGAAAATCCAGATGCTGTGGGAAAGAAACAGCACGAGCGTCGCAACCAGCCACAGGTTGCGCCAGCGCTTGAACGTCTCTTCGGGCAACAGTTGCGAAAGGGCACCTCGGGCAGCATAGAAATAGCCCAGGCTGAGGATCATCAACACCAGCAGGGCGCGCAAATGCTCAGCCATGACGGTCAAATGCTAGGCCAATGACCATGCCGGGAGCAGCAGGGGTAAATCGAGGCTGGTAGACAGCACAACTCTGCAGTCGGAAAGAAGACACAGCGATGGGCATGGAGTAGCGACAGTCTATGCACCATCGTCAACTGGCCTCTTCTTAATAATATGCATTCTGGGCGGGCGCCTCGTCCTTGTTCAGCACAATGCCGAGCAAATTGGCCTTTGAAAGGCGGCTCATGGCCTCTTCGACCTCGTTCTGGGTGGATACCCCGCTGCCAACAACCATCAGCACACAGTCAATGCGCGGCAACACGGTCATCACGTCGTCGGCCGCCAGAACGGGAGGCAAATCGAATATCACGATGCGATCGCTGTATCGTTCGCGCAAATCGCTAATCAGGTTGCTCACCTTGGCCGAAGACAGCACTTCAGACGCACGGGTGACCGGGTGGTTCGTTGGCAGGACGACGAAACGCTCGACACCCGGATTGACCAGTGCCTCACCAATGTCCGCACTCCCATCCAGTACGTCATTCAGGGAAAGGGAGCGGCTCACGCCCAATGTACTGGCCACGCTGGGACGGCGCAGGTCAAAATCAACCAGCAAAGCTGTGCGGTGGGCCTGCTGGGCAATGCTCATCGCCAGGTTGATGGACACCACCGTCTTGCCTGATTCCACGCTTGGGGAGGTGATGGCCAGTGTCCGCCAGCCGTTTTCGTCCATCTTCTGCAACACCTGCGTGCGCAGCACATCGAAAGCCCAGCTGGCCGGATGCGTCTTTTGATGAGAAATCACTCTGTGCCGATCAAGGTGTGCAGCGTCCAGCGACACCACAGCCGTTTGATCATATTGAACGGCAACGGCAACGGCAACGGGGACGCGAGGTGCCGCTTCCTGTCTGAGCGCGGCGACGGGTTCGCCGGCTGATGACTCAGAGTCACTGACCTTGCTTAACAGAGGAACAGCGGGCTTGCTCGAACCAGTTTCGCCTGCCTTGGCCTTCTCAATCGCGAGCTTGATGCGTTCCATGAGACAAAAACCTTCAACCCAGATGGGAGAACAATGAGATCAGCAGGGTATGCAGGGGCATGAAGAAGATATGAACCACCACAAGGCTGATCAGCGCCAGCCCTGCCATGAGTCCGATCAACCACTTGCGCAGCAACTGGGCCGAATGAAGTTCGGCGGCGGTGGTCATGTATGGAATCACAACCATGGGTCGCTGACCGGTGAGTGCGGTCAAGGCATTGACTCCTCTGACACGGGCAAAGATCATTTCAAGCAATGCCACCACCCCCGCGGCTGCAGCTAGTGCAAGGAAAAAACCGAGTGCAACGATCTTCTTCCGGTTGGGCTTGACGGGATATTCAGGCATCAAGGGTGGCTCGAGCAATGTGAAACGCTCCCCTTGTTGCTCACCCTCCAGGTTCTTGACAATCTGCGCTGACATTTGCTTGGACCGCAGGTCCTCGTACTTTGCCCGGGCAGCATCGTGATCTCGCTGCAGGGCTGCCAGATCACGCTCAACCTGCGGCGCACGTGTCACTTGCGACCGCTGTTGGCTGATGGCACTGCGAAGGCGTTGCTGTTGATCTGCCAGCAAATCGGCTCGCGCGCGCGCCGTGCCGATTTGAGCCTCAAGGCGGGAAACCGCCAAGCGAGCCTGCGCAGCAACGACGTCACGTGTCGGACTACTGGCAGTCGCCTCCATCCGCAGAGCCCGCTCCAGCATATCGATCTTTCTCCGCTGCGCCTGCACATCTGGATGGTCCTCGGTGTAAACACCCCGGATCCGAGCCAGCTCGGATCGCGCCCGATCCAACTCCTGCTCCGCCACACTGGGGCCGGCGGTATTCACCGTGCCAGGCAACAAGACACCCGACCGGGCTCCCGCCAATTCCACCTCCAAAGTCTGCAATTGTTCCAGTGCCAAGCCGTGCTCTCGCTCGGCTGCTCGAAGATCGCTCTCAAGACTCTGGATATTCGCAAGCGCCACCACCTGCCCCTCTCCAGTGGTGCCTCCCTGCGTACGTTTGTAGGCCGCTATGCGACGCTCCAGTTCCTCCAATTGGGATTTGACGCGATCAGCCTCCTGGCTGAAGAATTCATTGGCCCGGGATGCCTGCTCCACCCTCTCCCGAACACTGCTTTCGAGAAACAGCTGGATCAACGCGCTGGTAACCTCCAGCGCTTTTTCCGGTTTGCCGTGCTCAAAAGATACGTTGAATGCAAAATTGTTGGTGGGCCGCTCCCAGCTTGGCATGTTGCCGATCAGCACATCCACACCAATGCTCGCGCGCATCGCTTGCACTACTTCCGTGTCCTTCAATGCGCGCCTGGCGTCTGCGTCAAAAACCTGATGTTCCGCAGCAATGCGCAACAGACTTTCCCGCGTCATGATGCGTTGACCCAAGGCTTGCACCCTCTGCTCAGCGTTTCCAGGCGAAGCGGAGCGCACAACCTCGCCCGAGAGCTGCGGTCCTTCTACCAGCAAAGTCCCCGTCGACTGGTACACCCGCGGCAACAGCATCGCCACCACCACAGAGGCTGTCAGGACTGCACCAAAGGTCAGGATGATTGCCAATGCACGGCGGCGGACGATGGCCAGGTAGTCTTGGGTGCTAAGTGCGTAATCAGCTGACATGAAGTGATTGGGTTAGAAATCAGGATGCGCGTACACCAGACCCACGGCCACCACATTGCCTCGCGCAGTTGGTTGGCCGGAAGGCATGGCTCGTCTGTGCTCCAGGCCCATTGTCAAAGCCCAGAAACGGGTCAGCTCCGAGCGGACCCGCGCATACGCAGAGGCACCCGCATCACGCTCCCCCTCCAGGGACCGGGCATGGCCAACGCCGAAAGCCAGCGAAGTGTTGACGCTAAACGGAAAGGTCAGCGAGGCATCGAACACATCGGTACGCGTATACCCTTCCAGCGAACCGCTTGCACTGACATCCCGGGTCCATGCAACCGTGTAGCCCACACGCTCCCCCGTGTAAGCAAGGCGAAGAGCACCCACGGGGTCGGTCTTTCTTTCCGGTACGCTGGTGCGAACAGCGCCCACTCTGGCATTCAGAATAAAATTTTCGCTGATGTCCACTTCGTAGCCCACTTCGAGTCCGCTGCGCGATGCGCTCGCGCCACCTTCATCCGGGTTCAGTCGTGCGGCACTGGCGGTCAACGAGTAGCGAGAATTGGGACTCGATTCGAAGCGATAAGCCACAGATCCAAGCGTTTCCCTGTAGTCGACAAGCAATAGTGTGTCGTAGTGCACCCGTACATGCGAGGCCGCCAGCTCAAGAGATGAACCCGCTGCCAGGGATCGGGTCCACGTGCCTCCAAGCGTTCCTGTGCGCTGGGTGCTGTCCAGGGTCACTCTCCCGAACTCGGCGAATTCGGTCTCCCGGGTAGAAGCATCTTCCAGCGATGCCCGCAACCCGAACACTGCGACCGGGCTGGAACTCTCCCAAAGAACACGCACGCTAGGCAGTGTGCGACTGGCACTGAGATCCGTGTTGCTCGATCGCTCGATCATGGCGCCGAGAGACAACTCGGTGCGCGAACTCCCCTGAACCATCTG
>JAABRC010000115.1 GCA_011391115.1 Candidatus Egaibacter danicus
GTATCACGCTGCTTGGCACTCACGATACCCGCCGTCACGGTGTTTTCCAGACCAAAAGGCGATCCGATTGCCATTACCCACTCACCCACCCTGAGTCGACTCACGTCACCCACTTTAACGGCAGGAAGTCCCGTTGCTTCGATCTTGACAACAGCCACATCACTGCGCTTGTCCGCACCAATGATCCTGGCCTTGAACTCGCGTTTGTCCGTGAGCGTGACGAGCACTTCGTCGGCACCATCAACCACATGGGCATTGGTCATGACGTAGCCATCAGTCGTCAGGATGAAACCGGAGCCCACTCCGCGTGGTTGCTGCTCTTCGTCCTGCGGTTGAGCACGGTTATTGGGCTTCGGCGCCTGCTTTGGCAGGTTGGGAATAGGCACGCCAAACCGGCGGAAGAATTCCAGCATTTCTTCATCTGCAGCGCTGCCATTGCCTGTCGCTCTTGACGACACCTTCTCCAGCGTGCGGATATTCACCACAGAAGGGCCGACCTGTTCAACCAAATCGGTGAAATCCGGCAACCCACGGCTCTGGGCAAAAGCGGGCGATGCGGGCACAAAAGCGGCGACAGCCGCCATGACCATCACGCCGGCCGACATGCACGACCGCAACTTCTTCCAATCGACTAAAAACATCATCGACCTTTCATTGAAAAACCAGTCACTCTAAAGTACACGCAACGCCATAGACCCGGGTCGCGCTGACATGCGCTAATTGGGGGTGGCTTTCTTCCGCTCAAGCCCTTGGGCAAAGGCAGAGAGCGTCTGGATGGGCGCTTCTCCCACTACAGTGAGCCACCAGTCGCCGATACGCCGGGTAATGGTCCGCGTGGCCCCCAGGGCCATCAAGCCCTCCTGACCATGCTGGCGGCGATCAAACAACTCCACAAAAAGCGAAACCGATGCCAGCCCATCCGAGAATATCCACTGCATCGTGTTGTCGACCGCAGATCCCTCCGGCGCGGCTGCGGGGCGCTTGAAGCAACTCATGGGCTTGAACCCTGCTACCGGCGTCTTGAGTACCCAGCCTTCAGCCGCCGCTGTGGTCTTGATCATCTCGGGTCTGTCGACCTTGTAGCCTTCTGTGTTGCTCATCATCTGATTGAGCTTGTTCATGTTCACCGGGGCATCCAGCTGCAACTCTGAAAAGGCAGACTGCTCCAGCACACGGCCATCAATATCCAGCGTTTGCAGCTTCACCACCAAACCAGTCTTTTTTTCGCTCCAGACCCGATAGCCATAGCGCAGCTTGTCTTTGGGCTGCAACAACACCATATCGGCATCAAATCCTGCCACGCGGTCATGCCCTGCCAGGCGGGCACTGTAAAACTGGGCGATTGACGAGTCAGCTGATTGCAGGAGATTCGGAAACAATCCCAGCGATTCGCGCCGCTCGGCCACTGCATGCTTGCTTTCAGGCAAAAAGGTGATGACCTGGTCGTCACGCCGAAACGTCGAACGGGGGGGACCGCTCAGAGATTCCACCCTTTCCATCTGGTTCTGACCATCACAGATATGCCAGATCTTCGCACTGGCCATGCTCGATCCCGACGACACCACAAACGTACCAATATAGGCCCGACGACGAGACGCTTCATGCATGCGCAGCAGCCATTCATTGATGCCACGGTCCGGCTGGGCCGTATCAACTGAGCCTGCGGCTAAGCCAGGTGCTGGCGGCAGCATAACTGTCTGCGCAATCACCGCGCAGGAAACTCCAGCAACCGCCATCATTGCCAACGCAACGTCACGCGCGCAGCGCAACCAGCTACCAGTCAATGCAGTGATCTTCATAAGCCGCATGTTTTACCCACCCGCCCTAGCGGTTGGGCACCTCAAAAGTAGCATTGCGCAGAAACCCGGCCGGCATCTGCAAGGCTGAAGTGCCACCAAACTGCTTGTGCGCAGCCAGCAACTCGTCCAGTCGTGGATCACGGATCATGATCTGGGGTTGTTCGGCCGCCACCACGACGGCCGAAGCAGGAGCAGCGGGCGCGGTGGCCAGACTGATGGGTGGCGCGGTGTTAAGACCACCAATCAAACCCCAGCCCACAAAGGCTACGGCCGAGAGGGACGCAAGGCCAGCCACCAGCTTCCAACGGAAGCGGGAGGCATTCGCACTATCGGCTTGAGTATCAAATTGACCACTATCCCTCGTATTCATTGCGTCAGAAGCTATTGATTTAATAGCATCAGCAGATTGAACAACCACATCTTCACTCTTCAACCGAAGCTGCAGACGCTCAACAAAAGCCAAATCATTGTGGCCAGCTGCGTCACCCGAGCGCAACACATCGCCTACCAGGTGGTAGGCATGCCAAGTCGCGCGGGCATCGTCGTCCCTGCTGACGGCTTCAACCGCCCGTGCAAACTCCTGCCCGCGCAACTGGCCGTCAGCCAGCGCAGAGATCGCTTCGCGCGTTTTCAAAGTGTCGTGTGCCATCTCATTCCACCTTTTCAGACCTGCTTTTCAGGTCTACCAACGTTTCCCTGACTGGTTGTCCAGCAGGGGTTTTACTTTTTCTGAAATCGCTTCGCGTGCCCGGAAAATGCGCGAACGCACGGTTCCAATCGGGCAATTCATCACCGTCGAAATTTCCTCATAACTCAGGCCTTCGATCTCCCGCAAAGTCACCGCCTGCCGCAAATCAGCGGGCAAAGCATCCATCGCGGCGTTCACAACCGCCGCAATCTCCTTGGCTGCCAGCACCGATTCCGGCGTTTCATCTGACGTTGGTTCGTTTCCATGCCAGGAAGTTTCATCGTCATCGTCTCCGGAACGTAAAGCCCCTTCTGACACGGTCGGATCGCGCTTGAGTTCTAGCAGCGCCTTTTTGGCCGTGTTGACGGCAATCCGGTAGAGCCAGGTGTAAAACTGGGCATCACCACGGAACTGGTGCAGGGCCCGGTAGGCCCGGATAAAGGTTTCCTGGGCGATGTCCTCCACCAGATCGACATCGCGCACCATACGCCCGATCAGTCGCTGGATCCGGCGCTGGTATTTGATCACCAGCAACTCGAACGCCCGTTGATCACCCGCAACCGTGCGCTCGACCAGCATCAAGTCGCTATCGGTGGCAACGGGGGGTTGCGCGCCGGTCATGACAGACCAGCGCCCACAGCCAAGGCTGCCCTGCCTTTTGCTCGTGGGTAGGCATAAACGGCCCGTCGAAGGGGCATCCACTGCACGCGGTTGGTTAGTCGTTCAAGTAACAGCCAGCGTGGTTCAACCCCGTCACCCGAATACTTCAACAACAGAAGTTTTTGAAAATCCAGATGGACAGCCAGCGTGCCGGATACAACGGAATCAGCGTCCGCCCAGATCCAGGTCGTCAGATCCCAGCGCAATTCGCCCGTTGGCGTGTACCACCAAGTCCGAAGCGCGGCAGTACCGGCCAACACAAGCACAGTGAATGTCAAACTTTGACGCCAGCCCGTCACGTGTGCGCCATACAGCCAAAGCAGACAGACAAACAGACCTGTCAGCCAGAGGCCAGCGATGACATACAAATGAATACGGGAGCGGCGAACCGGATAGCTGACCGCAGGGGCGCTATACACGGTCGGGCCCGATACAACGGCCTCAGACCCGCTTGAAAACGAGTGTGCCGTTTGTCCCGCCAAAACCAAAATTATTCTTTACTGCCACATCAATCTTCATGTCACGTGCCGTATTGGCACAATAGTCCAGATCACACTCGGGATCCTGATTGAAGATGTTGATGGTCGGCGGGCTTTTCTGATGATGGAGCGCCAGCACCGTGAACACCGACTCGATACCACCCGCGCCACCCAGCAAATGGCCCGTCATGGATTTGGTGGAATTAACCACGAGTTTCTTTGCGTGATCGCCAAACGCGGCCTTGATGGCGTTGGTTTCGTTGATATCGCCCAACGGCGTCGACGTACCATGAGCACTAACGTATTGAACGTCGCCAGCATTGACACCCGCGTTAAGAAGCGCCATTTGCATGGAACGACGCGGGCCGTCGACGCTGGGAGTGGTCATGTGGTAAGCGTCGCCACTCATGCCAAAGCCGGTTAACTCGGCATAGATTTTGGCACCGCGCGCCTTGGCGTGTTCGTACTCTTCGAGCACCATCACACCCGCACCTTCGCCCAGCACAAAGCCATCGCGATCCTTGTCCCAAGGACGTGAGGCCGTCTTGGGATCATCATTTCGCGTGCTCAGGGCACGGGCAGCAGCGAAGCCGCCGACACCCAACGGCGACACAGTGGACTCCGAGCCGCCTGCCACCATGACATCGCAGTCACCATACTCAATCATTCGCGCCGACAGGCCAATGGCATGCAAACCGGTAGTACAGGCCGTGACCACCGCCACGTTAGGTCCCTTAAACCCGAACTTGATGGAGACGTGGCCCGAAATCATGTTGATGATTGAAGCTGGCACAAAAAATGGCGACACGCGACGTGGGCCGCGGCTAACCAGTTCGTCCCGGGTTTGCTCAATCATGGGCAAACCACCGATACCCGAGCCAATATTGCACCCGATGCGTGTGGCTTCTTCCTCACCCAAGGCGTCCCCGACCGGCAAACCGGCATCAGCAACGGCCTGGCAGGCTGCCGCCAGCCCGAGATGGATGAAGCGGTCCATGTGGCGCGCTTCCTTCTCGGGAATGTAGTCCGTTATATTGAATCCCTTGACCTCTCCAGCAAATTTGCAGGCATAGGCGCCGGCATCAAAGCTGGTGATGAGATCAATGCCGGACTGCCCGGCCAGCAAATGGGCCCACGAATCAGCCACCGTGTTACCCACGGGGCTGATGCAACCCAATCCTGTTACGACTACACGACGACGGGACATACGCTGAAGGCCCGATCAGGCTTTTTGATGGGTGTTGGCGTAGTCGATGGCGTTTTGCACGGTCGTGATTTTTTCGGCATCTTCGTCTGGAATCTCGATTCCAAACTCGTCTTCCAGCGCCATCACCAACTCCACCGTGTCCAGCGAGTCGGCACCGAGGTCGGCAACAAAGGCCTTGGCGTTGGTGACTTGTGCCTCTTCAACACCGAGTTGTTCGGCAATGATTTTTTTGACGCGTGCTTCGATATCGCTCATGGGTTCCCTCAAAGGGTTGTAAAAGAATCCGTAATTTTAGCCGGGCTTGGGGTCCTCCCCCAACACCAACCGCTGGACGGACAAACCAGCTTGAACTTACATATACATACCGCCATTGACGTGCAACTCCTGCCCCGTCACATAACTGGCTTGTGGTGACGCCAGATAGGCCACTGCGTGCGCAATATCTGATGGCTTGCCCAGATGGCCCAATGGAATTTGGCCCAACAGGGCTTTTTGCTGCTCTTCCTGCAAACTGGCAGTCATGTCGGTTTCGATAAAACCCGGGGCCACGCAGTTGACCGTCACGTTGCGCGAACCCAGTTCGCGGGCCAGCGCGCGGGTCATTCCGGCCACACCGGCCTTGGCGGCCGCGTAGTTGGCCTGCCCCGGGTTGCCGGATGCGCCTACCACCGAGGTGATGCTGATGATGCGGCCATAACGCTGCTTCATCATCGTGCGCATCACGGCGCGGCTCATGCGGAACACAGCTTTCAAATTGGTATCGAGCACAGCGTCCCAGTCGTCATCTTTCATGCGCATGGCGAGGTTGTCGCGGGTGATGCCGGCGTTGTTCACCAGCACCTGCAGGCCGCCGTGCTCCTTGACGATGGCGTCAATCAGCGCTTCGGCAGCGGCAGCATCGTTCACATTGAGGTTTTTGCCGCTGCAGCCGGGAAAACTGGCCAGTACAGCGCTGATTTTCGCAGCGCCGTCATCCGTGGTGGCAGTGCCGATCACCTTCAAGCCTTTTTTAGCCAGCTCCAGTGCAATGGCGGCACCAATGCCCCGGGAAGCGCCCGTTACCAGAGCCACCTGACCTTCAAATTTCACGTCAGACATGAACAACCCCCACGTTTGCTACTTCGTATGCTGCACTGCCCCCCATGGGGGCCTTCGCGCCTTGGGACGGCCCGGCGGCGCTCATGCCAGCAATCCTTTCACGTCAGCCAGACTGGCCGGGTCAAACAGGGGCGCTCCGGTCATCTCGGCATCAATGCGCTTGACCATGCCCGCCAATACCTTGCCGGGACCGCACTCCACCAGGGTGGTCAATCCGTGCGCCTTGATGGCCTGCACACACTCCACCCAGCGAACCGGGCCAAATGCCTGGCGATACAGCGCGTCGCGAATCCGGTCGGCGTCCACCTCCACAGCCACGTCAATATTGTTGATCAGCGCCATTTGCGGCGAACCGAATTCGACAGATTCCAGTTGCTCGCGCAACTTTTCCGCGGCGGGTTTCATCAGGCTGGAGTGAAATGGCGCTGACACAGGCAACGGCAAGGCGCGCTTGGCGCCATTGGCTT
>JAABRC010000116.1 GCA_011391115.1 Candidatus Egaibacter danicus
GTTGACCTTGGGGTAAGCCTCACGCAGTTTGGCAACCGGTTCGGGCAGCACGTAGCGCGCCTGCGTGTGGGTGGTGGCGATGGACAGGGTGCCACTGTCTTCGGCGCTGTATTCGTCGCCAATGCGTTTGAGATTGCCCACTTCACGCATGATCAATTCGATGCTTTTGAGCACCTGCGCGCCTGGCTCTGTCACGCGCTTGAGTCGTTTGCCGTGCCGCGCAAAAATCTCGATGCCCAGTTCCTCTTCCAGTTCGATGATGGCTTTGGAGACGCCTGGCTGCGACGTGTGCAGCGCTTTGGCGGCCTCGGTCAGGTTGAGGTTGCGTCGCACGGCCTCTTGTACAAAACGGAATTGATGGAGGTTCATAACGAATTTCGGCTAACAATTCGTTTTATTATGCCTTCGGGGCGTATGAGCGGCCTTCAGGGCGACATCGCAATATCTGCAATCAGGTCTATCAGGCGCTGGTCTTCGCCGATGGACTGTTGCAGTTCAAATACAACCTTGGGATATAGAGCCCTGAGTTCGGTCATCAGCAGCGGCAGATCCTCCCGCGCGTGGCGGCCAACGCCCAAAAACATGGGGACCACGCGAATCGAACGGGCACCCTCGTTCACCAGAGTTTGAACTACTGACTGCAAATCGGGCTCGGTAAGCTCCAGATAAGCGCAGGCGATCATCGCGCTGGCGTCCCGCTCGCGCAGGCGCGCAGCTACCGTTTCCACCGGCTTGCGCCACAGGGGATCTCTGGAGCCGTGGGCGAACAGGACCACAGCGCGCGAGGCAATTGCTTCTTTTTTGCTCATGTTGTGTACAGCTTCTCCGTCATCGTCGCAACACCAGCCAGCCAAAAGCGGACAGCGACAGAATGGAATAGATTAACCCCGGCGCGGCGGCAGCCAGCCAGGGCTCCCAGTTCCGCAAGTTGCCGAAATGGCCGAACAGGTTGTTTAGCAGGAAGAAGCTGATGCCCGTCATCACGCCAATGAACACATAGGTCGAGATGCCTCCGGCACGGAAGTGCAAGTAGGCAAAAGGAAGGGCCAAAACCACCATCACCAGACAACTCAAGGGGTAAAAAACTTTGCGCCAAAAGCCGATTTCGTAACGCTGTGAGGCCTGGCCATTTGCGTCCAGATGCCGCATGTACTGGAAAAGGTCAACAATGGGCATGCGTTCAGGGTTGAGAAGGGCTACTGACACCATTTCTGCTGTCAGGGAAGTTGGCCATCGGTATGTCGGCAGATTCACCCTTGCTGCCACGCCTTCTTTCCCCTCGGTTCCACTGAAGTCAGTTCGGTCTACCTTTTCCAGGCGCCAGGCATCATCCAGCCCAAATTGCCCGGTTTCGGCCCGCGTGTTGGACACCAGGCGGCCGAGGTTGTCGAATTCGATGATGCGAATCTGGCGCATGCCACCATCCGGCAGCAGGGTTCCGACGTTGACCGCATACGAGTTGTAGGCCTGCTTTTCCTTGAGCCACGCGCCCGTTTGGCCGATCGTGATTTCACCCGTGTAACGTGAACGCAGCAGGCGTCCAAATTGATCGGCGGCAGGTGCCACGTAGTCACCAATGGCGAAAGTCGTCAAAGTAAACATCAGACCCAGGCCAAGCAGCGTACGCAGCGCGCGCCAGGGCCCCAGACCACTGGTGCGCAGGATGGTGAACTCGGAATTCTGGGCCAGACGTGCCATCACCACAATGGTACCAATCAGCACGGTAATCGGGAGCAACTCATACAGGCGACTGGGTGCCAGCAGCGATACATAGGTCAGGGCGTGCCGCAGCTTGTAGCCACCCGAGCTACCCTGGTTAACCCAGCGCAATTCATCTACCAGGTCGAAAAAGAAAAAGAGCGACAGAAACGCGAGTGTCACGAAACCCACGGTGCTGATGACATCGCCATAAATCAGACGTCGAACTGTTTTCATGACGTGCCCGCAGCAGCAACACCTGCGTTCCTGCGTTGAAATAGCATGCCTGGCGTCCAGTTGAAATGCCGCTTGAATAACCAGGCAACCGCCACAACAAACACACCGCCATGGAGCAACAGCATGAACCGGTAGAAATTGGCGGTGCCGCCCGATATCCAGCTTTGCCCCAGGTTGAGCAGGTTGTAGTAGAGGATGAACGCGAAAAGCGAAAAGAAGAGGTTCCCGCTGCGACCGACACGCGGATTGCCGCTGGACACCACCAGCCCGATCAGGGTCAGGTTGATGGCTGCCAGCGCCAGGCCAACTCGCCAGGAAAGTTCGCCAAGATTCGGGGCAGTTCGTTCCCTGATCAGCGTCCGCGTAGACAGCGCACGCGGAGGTTTCTGGTCATCCTGTAAAAGCGTTTTCTGACCGATGCGCACACCATAGCCCTCGAATTCACTCAACTTGAGGTCGGACGAGTCTGAGTTGCTCTCCAGACGTTGCCCGCGGTTCAGGATCAGGAAACGTTCGCCGTCAACCATCTCGATGCGGCCGCTACGCGCTGACGTGATCAATTGCTTGCCGTTTTCGTTGGACATGATGAACACGTCACCACCCTTTTTGCCGTCGGCAGAGTCCTTGTCGATAAAGAAAACCCGGCTGCCGTCGGCAGACTCCTGAAACTGGCCCGGTGTGATCCGGTCAAGGTCTCCCCGCTGCTCGTACCGGTCACGCAGCGTTTGCGACTTCTGGTGTGTCCAGGGCCAGGCAAACAACGCCAACAGGGTGATGGCCAGAATGATCGGCCATACAAAACGCGCCACGGGTTTCAGGAAACTGATCAGACCTTGGCCACTGGAAAACCAGATAACCATTTCACTGTCGCCGTACAACCTGGACAGCGTGCTGACAATCGCGATGAAGAGGCTCAGTGTGAGGATCGTTGGCAAATGGCCCAATACCGTGTACCCCATAACCATCAGCACCTCCGTCGGGTTGACGTTGCCCCGCGTTGCCTGACCCAGCGTGCGGATCAGGATCATGGTCATGACAATGGTTGCCAGTGCCACCAGCGTGGCGCCAAAACTGCGCGCCAGCTCTTTGCGGATGGAAGAATGGAATAACATCGGTTGCAAGGAAAACCTGAATTATGAACTTTGAACTGAAATCCCTGGACCTTGCCGGCGCTGCCAGCGAAAAATCTGACGCGCTGCTGGTGCTCGTCACCACTGCTTACAAGCCGGGCCGCGGTGTATTGGCCGATCTCATTGCACACGCTGTCAAGGCGGGTGACCTGGACACCAAGGCGGGCAAACTTTTGCATGCATATCGCTCTGCTGGGGTGGCGAGCCCCCGCGTATTGCTGGCGGGAGTCGGTGAGGGCACTGTCCGTCAGGTGCGTCAGTCCATTTCTGTTGCGATGGCTGCGGTCAAGGCGGGCAATGTCAAACGTTTAACCGTATGTTTTGCCTCGAAGGCCAGTGAAGAAGTGGTTCGCGCTACCGTTCTGGGCATTGCCGATGCCAGCTACGTTTACACCACCACCAAGTCCAAGCCGGAAGGTCGGGTGTTGCAGAAAGTGGTATTGGGCGTGCCCGACGCTTCCGTGATGAAGTCGGGCTTCAGTCAGGCGGTTGCCAGCGTGCAGGGAATTGAACTGGCAAAGGAGTGGGCCAATCGCCCCGGGAATCACGCTACACCCACTTTGCTGGCGCACGCGGCGAAAGAATTGGGCAAACTGCCGGGGATTGCGTGTGAAGTGCTGTTGCCCAAACAGGTGGAAAAACTGGGTATGGGCTCGTTCATGGCTGTTGCAAAAGGCTCCGAGGAGCCGCTGCGGTTCATCGTTTTGCGCTACAACGGCGCTACCAAGTCCGAAGCGCCGACTGTGCTTATTGGTAAAGGCATCACGTTTGACACGGGCGGCATTTCGATCAAGCCTGCGCCCGAGATGGACGAGATGAAGTTCGACATGTGCGGTGCCGCCAGTGTTTTGGGTGTATTTCGGGCGCTGGCTGACATCAAGCCGAAGATCAACGTCGTAGGCCTCATTCCGTCATGCGAAAACATGCCTGATGGCCGTGCCATCAAGCCGGGCGATGTCGTGACCAGCATGAGCGGCCAGACGATCGAGATATTGAATACCGATGCGGAAGGCCGTCTGATTCTGTGCGATGCCTTGACCTATGCCGAGCGCTTCAAACCCCGGGCTGTCATTGATATTGCCACGCTGACGGGGGCCTGTGTCATCGCGCTAGGCGGGGTGCGTAGCGGCATGTTTGCCAGCGCCGATGATTTAGCTCAGGCTTTGCTGGCCGCTGGCGAAACCTCGCAGGATCTGTGCTGGCGATTGCCGCTGGACGATGATTATGCCGAGGGGCTGAAGACCAATTTTGCCGATGTGGCCAATGTGGCTGGACGTGCCGGCGGAGCCATTACGGCGGCCAAATTCCTCCAGCGCTTTGCGGCCAGGTACCCATGGGCACATCTGGACATCGCAGGCACCGCTTGGAAGAGTGGCGCTGCCAAGGGGGCCACCGGTCGCCCGGTGGGGTTACTGCTGGCCTATCTAATCGCGCAGGGTGTCGAGTCTGCGCCCCGGAAATCTGCGAATAAGGCAGGCAAGGCCTGACTTATTGCCCCGCGCACCAGCAGAGACTTGAGCCATGACAGAAGTTGCGTTCCACTTCAATGTGCCTGATAAATTGGGCTACCTCTGCCGACTGCTCAGAAAAGCGGTGCTCAGCGGATCTCGCGTGGTGGTGATGGGTGAAGCGACATCACTGAACCAGCTCGATACGGCACTGTGGACCTTTTCAGCGCTTGATTTTGTGCCACATTGCCGGCTGCCATCCGATCCGCAAATCAGTTCAAACTCGCCTGTGGTGTTGACGGAAAGTGTTTCGTCGGCTCCTCACCAGGACGTTCTGGTGAATTGGAGTGCACGTGTGCCTGATGGTTTCGAGCAGTTTGCGCGCCTGATTGAAGTGGTGACCTCGGATGATCAGGACCGTTTGCAGGCGCGCCAGCGCTGGAAGCATTACGCAGACCGCGGATATGCCATTACGCGCCATGATCTCGCCCTGTCGGGAGCGCAATGATGTCAACACCCCCACGCAATCTGCCGCGATTTCTGCCCACTTTGACTGAGGTTATCCGGCCTCCGGAGGCAGTTCAGGAAAGCCGTCCATCGCCAATCGACACCGAGCAGATGATTCATCGTGTGTTGCAGCGGGTGGACCTCGCTCTCGAGCCGATGCTGCGCGAAGCCATCGGCCCCATGGTGGTCGATCAGATCACGGCAATGGCTACACGGCTTCGGCCAGAGGTTGAAGCGGTTGTCCGGCAAGCCGTTGCAGACGCGCTGGCATTCGAGCTCGATACAGAGAAAAGACCCTGAGCCTGGCGCGGTTTCAATATTGCGAGTCGCTTGCGGGTTGCTATGGCCTGACAGGGTTTCCCCTGCAGCATACGGAGGTCTTTGCTATGGTATTGAGAGAAAAAATACGCTATCCTTGCAGGCTGTTGAGGTGAATAACCGCCTTTCAACTTTTTGATAATACCCCTTGGAGTTTCTATGCAAATGACATTTCGTACTACCCTGACGTTGTGCGCAGCCGCTGCGTTGATGGTTGCCTGCGGCAAAAAAGAAGAAGCCGCAGCACCAGCAGCCGCTCCGGCAGCAGCACCCGCTCCTGCAGCCAATGTGATCAAGATCGGTCACGTCGGCCCCACCAGCGGTGCCATTGCTCACCTGGGCAAGGACAACGAAAACGGTGCCAAGATGGCCATCGACGAACTCAACGCCAAGGGTGTGACCATTGGTGGCCAGAAAGTCACCCTGGAATTGATGCCTGAAGATGACGCCGGCGACCCCAAGCAGGGTACTGCTGCTGCGCAAAAGCTGGCTGATGCCAAGGTTGCTGGTGTGATCGGTCACCTGAACTCCGGCACGTCCATCCCCGCTTCCAAGATTTACAGCGACGCCAACATTCCCCAGATTTCCCCATCTGCTACCAACCCCAAGTTCACCCGCCAGGGCTACAAGACCACGTTCCGCGTAGTGGCTGACGACGTGCATCTGGGCAGCACCCTGGGCAAGTACGCAGTCGCCACCCTCAAGGGCAAGTCCATCGGCGTGATTGATGACCGTACCGCTTACGGCCAGGGCGTTGCTGAAGAGTTCAAGAAAGCTGTTGAAGCTGCTGGCGGCAAGATCGCCGGTCACGAGTTCACCACCGACAAGGCAACCGACTTCAACGCCATCCTGACCACCCTAAAGGGCAAAAAAGTGGACGTTGTGTTCTTCGGCGGCATGGACGCTGTTGCAGGCCCCATGATCAAGCAAATGGCTCAGCTGGGCATCAAGGCCAAGTTCATGGGCGGCGATGGTATTTGCTCAAGCGAACTGCCAAAACTGGCTG
>JAABRC010000117.1 GCA_011391115.1 Candidatus Egaibacter danicus
GGCCTGCAAAGCCATCGACATGGGCGCGCAAGTTTGACGCGCATACCATCAGCTGCATTTCAGGGAAACATCCAGACGAACGAAAGCAAGCCAACACAAGCCGACACCGCCCAAAGCTCTGTCATTGCCACCCGCGGGCTGCCGGCTTCGCTTTGGCAGACCAGGAATTGGGTGAGCCACTCATGCTGTCACCCTGAACACCTTCATCACCTCATCCCCCAGGTGATTGATGACTTTCACCGCCACCCGGCCAGACTTGGGGCGGGCGAACGGTCGTGAGGTGTCGCTGTTGAGCGTGTCCCAGGCTTGCCGGTCGATCTCGGCTTTGAGCGTGGTCTTGAGGGCGCTGTAGGGGTCGCTGGCACCCAGAAAGTAGGCGTGGCGCACGAAGAAGCTTTCTTCGTTGTAATCGGTGTCAATGAACCAGCAGGCAATGCCGTCGGCACCGTCGCTGATGACTTCGCCGGTTTGGGGTTTGAAAACATCGACGCCCTTGACCTTGATCACCAGTTTGTCACCTGCCGCCACCGGGTAGGTTTCTTTACCCGCCGTCACCACTTTCAGGCTCTTGCCTTCCGGGCTGAGGATGTCGATGTCGGGCTCGCCAAAAATCACAAACAGGTTGCCTTTGCCGGTGTTCTTGAGGTCTTCGGCCATGTGCAGGTCGGCGTTCATGCGGGCCTTGAGCACGGGGATGCGGCCCAGCTTGCTGAATTCGGTGGCGTGGGCTTCGTAGTTGAAGGCGCAGGCAATCAGCACATCAAAGCCAGCATCACCACACTCGCGGGCGGCTTCGACCAGGTCGCTGCGCTGCACGGTGCCGAACTCGGGGCCAATGAAGATACCGGCGCGTTTTTCTACGTCGCCTTCCAGGTAACGGCCTTCGGCGCAGACAGCACCTTCGCCCGGCCAGGGCGTGAGGACGGTGAAGCTGATGCGGTCGGCCTTGTGCGCCTGCTGCACACCTGCGGTCTTGAGGTTGTCCAGAATCATCTGCGGGAAGGTCTGACGGGCTTGGTAGTCAGCCTGGTCTTGCTGCAGGTTGTCGATCAGCTCGTCGTCTTCATCTACGCCCAGCATGCGGTGCGGGCTCAAGGACTCCACGGTGAAGGGGCCTGCCACGCGCACGGCTTTTTTATTGTCATAGGGTTTGTCGTACAGGTACTCAAACTCAGCCTTGGCGGCGATGGATGCATCAATTTCTTTTTGCCGGGCAATGCGGGCTTGCCACCAATCGGCGTGCAAGCGCTTGGCTTTCTCGAATCGGATGTCGCGATCAGCCTTGCCGGATACGTCACCCAAATGTTGCACGTTCAGCTCACGCGGAATTTCCCATTCTTGCCACTGTACTTTCACAACTGAGTTCAGACGGTCGCGCAGCGGCTCCAGGGTGAGCTGCCACTTGTCCCAGATCACGTCGATCTCGGCATTGTTGGCGATGGACTTCAGGGTGATGTGCGGCACGCGCTCATAGACAAATCCGTGGCGGATGTTGCCGTGCACCGGCTGGGTGCTGGGTGCCGTGCGGGTGACTTCGGCTTCCTTGACTTGGCCCTCTCTTGAGTCGGCCAGCAGGTAGAACGGGTAACGTGCGCCCATGATGCGGGCGCGGGCCAGTGCCAGCGCCACCCGCGAGGTGTCGATGGTGATCCAGCGGCGGCCCCATTGCTCTGCGACGGTGGCACTTGTCCCGGACCCACATGTTGGGTCAAGTACGAGGTCGCCGGGGTCTGTGGCCATGAGGATGCAGCGCTCAATGGCTTTGACGCTTGTTTGAACTACATAAATCAGCCCTGTACCCAATTGAACAGACTCCCATCGATCAGCCATTGGCAGCACGGGGAAGTCGGAGACCTTTCGCATGTATTGGAGTGTGCCTGCCGGAGCATACAGACGACCGCTCAGAGCTAGTCTGTCCATCCCTGATTGATTGGTTTTGAATGTCCCTGCCCCGGTTTTGAAGGTTCGCCCTTGATACTCAAATGCTTTCATATCGCCGTCGCCTGAAGGCCGAGCGCTCGACAACGCAGTCAGTCTTGCACGCACTGCACTTTGGCCTACATCAGAACTGCTGGCCTCCGCAGAGGTTACACGGCGCACTTCGCCTGTCTCGTCGACAACGAGGTCGTATCTATCCAGTGACGGCGTTCCCGCCTGCCGATCTTGAAATAGCTGTCGGTATTTGACTCGCGATTTGTTCTTGGCGAAGAACAGGATGTAGTCCACAGTTTGCGGAAGAAGCGCTTGGTCGGTGGAGCCAGTCTTTTGAAAGCTGATCGTTCCCACATGGTTCTCATCCCCAAACACCTCATCCATCACCGCCCGAACCCGGTGCACGTTCTCATCCCCAATCTGCACAAAGATCGACCCCGACTCCGTCAGCAAATCACGCGCCACCGTCAGCCGGTCGCGCAAATACGTCAGGTACGAATGAATGCCATCGCGCCAGGTGTCGCGGAACGCCTTGACCTGCTCGGGCTCGCGGGTGATGTGCTGCGCATTGCCGTCTTTCACATCCCGGCTGGTCGTGCTCCACTGAAAATTGCTGTTGAATTTGATGCCATAGGGCGGATCGAAATAGATGCACTGCACCTTGCCTCGCAGGCCCTCGCGCTCGGCCAGGCTGGCCATCACCTGCAGGCTGTCGCCCAGGATCATGCGGTTGGTCCAGTTCTGGTCATGCTGGTAAAACTCGGTTTTGTCGGCGCCCTTGGGGATACCGTTGAAGTCCGAAAACAAGTCGGCGGTCGTCTGCCCAGCCCCATGCTCGCGCTCCCGGCTTTCCCGCAGCAGGTCATCGATCAGCACCTTGGGGTGGACTTTTTCCTGGATGTAAAGCGGCGGCGCGTTGACCACCAGGTCGCTCCAGTCCTGCTCGTCCTTGCCGCGCCAGACCAGTTGCGGGTCCAGATCAGTATTGCGCGGGTAGCGGATTTGTTTGGGCGCCGTCTGGTCCTGCTGCACAAACGACTGCTGCTCGGCCGAGGGGATGTTCTTGCGCTTGGCCTCGTCGTGGGTGAGGGTTTCGACGTGTTTGGTGCTGATTTTGGTGGCCATGGTGGTGTGTCGTTATTCGCCCAGTTTCGCCAGTTCGCGCTCAATCAGCGCTTTGTCCAGAAATGAGCCTTCTGCAATCAACTGCTCGATGAGTGGCCGGGCTGCGGGCACCCAACCCAGTCTGCGCGCGCGCAGGATGACGCCCAAGGTTCCGATCAGCGGTAGTTCATGCGATCGCGCGCACGCGCGGGCTTCGCCATCGTCCAGCACCGCCAGGGCAGCGTTTTGAAGACACAGGGAAATGACCTGGGATTCACCCGCACCCAGATCCCAATGGGCCACTGTGGGCAAGACCGACACATCGGGATGCCGGTACGCCTGCGCCCAAGCCACCGACGCTGCGGTTGCCGGGTCACGCTGGCGGCCACCCACAGATACTTCACGAATAACGCCATCGGGTACGTGCAGCGAAGGCGCCAAGCGCTCCAACAAGTCCAGTCGGCCTAGCTTGCCCAGCAAAATGAGTGGCGAGGCATTCACCACCCAGGGCTTAGAGGTCGCCATAGATTTCCTGCTCCAGTTCATCTGCACTCACCTGAATCGCAGGCACTTTGCGCCGGTGCAGTTCGTCGATAAAGCGGCTGCGGCTTATGCCCAGCATTTCGGCCGCTTTGGCTTGTGAAATGCGCTGCTCGGCGTACCACTGCACGACGGCGGCGGTTTTGAGCTCTTCACCAAACCGCTTTGGCCCTAGGCGTAGGGCGGAAAACGCAGCGGGCTCAAATTCCATGACGATTTGTGTCATTTCACTCTCCTTGGGGTTGTGTGGATTGTGGTGCGGTCGTGGGTGAGTTTTGAAGTCACAAATTGTGATCTCAAATGCTTGGTCGCGTAGCAACTCATCACAGGATGTGATGAGTACGGATCCATCCGAGGCGATGCGGCCACAATTTGTGACCGCATGTGGTAGACCCAACCCAGATCGACCATTTTGTTGGCGTTAACAAAATGCTTTGAAATGGCGGTGGCCGGACACGTCGCAACAAATTCAGATCTCATGCTGCCAAGCCCTCGATCAGTTTGTTGAAGTTCGCATCCACCGTGGCCTTGAAGTCGGCCTGCATCTGAAACACCTCGGTGAACTCGGCAAAGGCCCAGCGGCCATATTGCCCCAGATGGTTCACGCCGGGCACCCAGTAGGTGTCCATGGTGGACTTTTTCTCGATGGCGTCTTCACCCCGGTAACCCTTGATCTCGACCACCAGGTGCAACGGGTCGGCCAGACCGTGGCCGTCATCGACCAGCACCACAAAGTCGGGCAGGTACTTGCGCATGACCGAGCCAAAGCGGTACGGCACTTCCAGACCCAGGTTGTGGTTTTTAACGTAGGCCAGCACTTTGGGGTGCGATTCGGCCACGCGACAGAATTCGGCCTCCCAGTCACTGTCCAGAATCACCCAGTTCAGGTGGCAGTGTTTGGAGCTGGTCTCCCAGCGGTCGGTCTTGGAGGTGTTGAAGCGCACATGGGCGGTGCTGCCGGTAGGGTTGTAGGCATCCAGCAACGCCTTGATGGGGCGCTCGCCCAAAAACTGGCGGGTGATGGCGGCGGTGATCTTGTTGCAGGCCATGTCGGCCAGCTCCTGGTACATCAGCAACGCGGGGTAGGTGTCGCCTTTGCAAACCAGGTATTTGGGGTTACCTTGGTCATCCACCGCGTCCAGCCATTCCTTGACGATGCGTTTGAGCTGACCGAACAGGTGCAGCTTGGGCGCTTCGCCTGGGTCGCGCCACTTGGTGTAGAGCAGGCGCTGGGTGAGCTGAAACAGCAAGGTGCTGGGGCGCATGTCGCCCAAGTGCTTGAGGCTCATGTCGGCACCCTCGCCGATGATGCCGGAATTGCGCGTGATGGACGGACCCACCAGCGCGGGGCTGAGGGTCAGGATGGATTCGTCATTAAAACTGGCGCTCAAGCGTTCTTCGGGCAATTCGACACGGTAGCCTTCGACGCGGGGGAAGCCAATTTCCAGCGCATCACGCTCGGGGCGCATGGCCTTGACCTGCACGGTTTCACGCGGCGGCTGCGGCGGGCCGATGACCGGCTTGGCGGTGAAGTTGAACGGAATGCCAAAGACGTCGGCGTACTCGACGTTGAACAAACCTTCTTCATTGAGCTCGTAGGACTGGCGGCGCAGCGCCCGGCCAATGACCTGCTCACACAGCAACTGGGTGCCAAAGGCGCGAATGCCCAGCACATGGGTGACGGTGTTGGCGTCCCAGCCCTCGGTGAGCATGGAGACCGACACCACGCAGCGGATGGCGCCACCCAACTGGCCGGGTTTGCCCACGGTGTTCATGACCTCGCGCAGCAGGTCCTGGTCGGTGATGTTGTCGCCGGAACGGGCATCACCACTGCGCTCGACGATTTCGCGGCGAAAACGCTCGATTTCGTCCGCGGCCATGTCCCGGAAGTTGTCGTCCAGCGCGTCGCCCGCTTCGAGCTGTTCGCTGTCGATCAGCAAGGTGTTGGGGCGCGGCAGCGGGTTGCCAGTGGTGTCATCGAAATTGCGGAACAGGGCAAGGCGGCCGTTTTCCAGGGTGCTGGTGCCGTCATCATTCTGGCGCTGGAAACCCGAGACAAAGTCATACACCAGCTTGGAGATGGCGGTGTTCTGGCACACGATGATGAAGCACGGTGGCACTTTGATGCCGTACTCTTCCCAGAGTTTGTAGGTTTTCTCATAGTGGCCGTAAAGGGCCAGCAGCGCCGTCTGCAGGCGCAGGGGTAGCTTGAGTGGGTCCAACTCGCCGCCCGTGCCACGGCCCTTTTTGGGCATGTCTTTGCGGATGTGTTCCCACAGGTTGCGAAACACTGGCATTTCCTCACCAGGGATGTTCTCGGCCACGGGCACACGGGGCAACTTGACGATGCCACATTCGATGGCGTCCATCAGCGAGAAGTCGCTCATGGTCCAGGGGAACAGGGTGCCCTCGGCGTAGCCGGAACCGCTCAAAAAGAACGGCGTGGCCGACAGGTCCATGACGCGGGTCACGCCCAATTTGCGGTTGACGGCTTCCAGGCCAGAAATCCACAGGCGGGCGGCCTCGTTGTTCTTTTCTGCTTCTTTTTTCTCGTCGCCCTTGAGGGCTTCGTCATCGTCCGGCGTGGGCTTTTCGCGGTAGCAGTGGTGTGCCTCGTCGTTGATGACCATGATGTTCTTGATGCCCATCAGGTCGGGCATCACGCGCTGCAGCATCTGGCCTTCGGTTTCCTGGGTCAAGGGGGCATCACCCGTGCGGCCCTGCAGCAACTGGCGGCCACCCTTGGACAACTCGATGCGCTCG
>JAABRC010000118.1 GCA_011391115.1 Candidatus Egaibacter danicus
CGCGGTACCTACGCTCAAGGCGGCGGCGTGCCTCACCTGGTGGCTGTGCATCAGGACAAGTCCGGCAAGTCCCTGCAAATGGCGCTGTCGTACTCCATGGCCAACGGTGGCGGCAAGGCCGGCATCATCGAGACCAACTTCCGCGAAGAAACCGAGACCGACCTGTTCGGCGAGCAAGCGGTGTTGTGCGGCGGCACGGTCGAACTGATCAAGGCCGGTTTCGAGACTTTGGTGGAAGCCGGCTACGCGCCTGAAATGGCCTACTTCGAGTGCCTGCACGAGTTGAAGCTGATTGTTGACATGATTTATGAAGGCGGCATCGCCAACATGAACTACTCGATCTCCAACAACGCCGAGTATGGTGAATACGTCACCGGCCCGCGCATCGTGACCGACGAGACCAAGAAGGTCATGAAACAGGTGTTGAAAGACATCCAGACCGGCGAATACGCCAAGAGCTTCATTCTGGAAAACAAGGCCGGTGCACCCACGCTCATCAGCCGCCGTCGTTTGAACTCCGAGCATCAGATCGAAGTCGTGGGTGCCAAGCTGCGCGCCATGATGCCCTGGATTGCGAAGAACAAGCTGGTGGACCAGACCCGCAATTGATATCTGCCAAGCTGCTCAGGGGCCACGAAAGTGGCCCTTTTTCTTTGGGGATTCAATTGCGCCGCGAGGCCATGACTGGCTTACACTTCGCTTCACAGGCGGTTCTTCAAAGCTGGGGCTGGAGTTCCGTAATAACCAGAGGTTGAATGTATGGATGATGAAAATGAATTGACTGTGGCGGATGCCGAAGCGCTGGTTGTGAAGAAACGCCGCAAGGGTATTTACATCCTGCCAAACCTGTTTACGCTGGCGGCGCTTTTCGGTGGTTTCTATGCCATCGTCATGGCGATCAATGGCCGCTTTGATCTGGCCGCTGTTGGCGTGTTTTGCGCCATGGTGCTCGACAGTCTGGATGGTCGTGTTGCGCGCATGACCAATACTCAGAGTGCCTTTGGCGAGCAGATGGACTCGCTTTCCGACATGGTGTCTTTTGGCGCCGCACCGGCATTGATTTCCTATGTGTGGTCGTTGAAAGGGCTGGGGCGCTGGGGCTGGATTGCCGCGTTTGTGTATTGCGCTTGCGCGGCCCTCAGGCTGGCGCGTTTCAACGTGAATACGGGCGTGGTGGACAAACGGTATTTTCAAGGGCTGCCTTCACCGGCTGCCGCTGCCCTGATTGCCGGCTTTATCTGGCTCATCACAGAGTCGGGCGTCAAAGGCACAGACGCCTTGTTTGGGGTCCCCATTCCGTGGATTACCTTCGGGTTGGCCTTGTACGCGGGGCTGACCATGGTGACAAATGTGCCTTTTTACAGCTTCAAGGACATCGGCATGAAGCGCAGTGTGCCGTTTGCCGTGATCGTGCTGATTGCGCTGATCATTGCGGCGATCAACATTGATCCACCGACCGTGATGTTTCTGGTTTTTGTTGTGTACGGTTTCAGCGGGTATGTTGTGTACGGGTGGCGGAAAACCAAGGGTGTGCAGACCAGCGTGATCAGCACGTCAACGGAAGAGCCCGATGAGCGCGGCCTCCATAAATGACTCCTCGCACTTGTTCCGTGCGGCGCCCATCGCGAACCTGTGGTACATTGCATCCATGAAATTGACTTCGCTAGCTCTACTGCTGCGTCCTGACGGGCGGAACAAGTAGCGCGCGCGAACTTTTTCCACAAGGCCCGTCAGCAAACGCTACGGGCCTTTTTCTTTGGTGTTTTCTTTTTTGAGTTTTGGGTGTTTCTGAATCAACAGGAGAATTGAAATGGCTGACAAGTTAATCATTTTTGATACCACTTTGCGTGATGGCGAACAGTCGCCTGGAGCGTCCATGACCCGGGACGAAAAGCTGCGCATCGCCCGTCAGCTGGAACGCCTGAAAGTGGATGTCATTGAGGCCGGCTTTGCGGCCAGCTCCAATGGTGACTTTGAGTGCGTAAAGGCCATCGCCGAGGTTATCAAGGACTCCGTCATCTGCTCGCTGGCTCGTGCCAACGACCGAGACATTTCCCGTGCTGCGGAAGCCTTGAAACCCGCCAAAGCGGGCCGCCTGCACCTCTTCTTGGCGACCAGTCCCCTGCACATGGAAAAGAAGCTGCGCATGACACCGGATCAGGTGTTTGAGCAGGCCAGGTTGTCAACCCGCTTTGCGCGAAACCTGATGGCGGATATCGAGTTCAGCCCGGAAGACGGCTATCGCTCGGACCCGGACTTTTTGTGTCGCGTGCTGGAAGCCGTGATCGCGGAAGGCGCCACCACAATCAACGTGCCTGACACGGTGGGTTATGCCATTCCTGAACTCTATGGCAACTTCATCAAGAACCTTCGCGAACGCATTCCGAACAGCGACAAAGCAGTGTGGTCGGTGCATTGCCACAATGATCTCGGTATGGCTGTGGCCAACTCATTGGCCGGTGTGAAGATCGGTGGTGCACGGCAGGTGGAGTGCACCATCAATGGACTGGGCGAACGTGCCGGCAACTGCTCTCTGGAGGAAATCGTCATGGCGGTGAAAACACGCAAAGACTATTTTGGCCTTGAGATGGGCATCGATACCAAACACATTCTTGCGGCCAGCCGCATGGTGAGTCAGACGACCGGTTTTGTGGTGCAGCCCAACAAGGCTGTTGTGGGCGCCAACGCGTTTGCACACGCCTCGGGTATTCATCAGGACGGTGTGCTTAAAGCCCGCGATACCTACGAAATCATGCGTGCCGAGGATGTGGGCTGGAGCGCCAACAAGATTGTGCTGGGCAAGCTCAGTGGTCGCAACGCCTTCAAACAGCGTTTGCAGGAACTCGGCGTCTCAATGGAAAGCGAAGCGGATATCAACACCGCCTTTGCCCGTTTCAAGGAGCTCGCTGATCGCAAAAGCGAGATCTTTGATGAGGACATCCTCGCGTTGGTGAGTGATGAGAGTGTCACCCATGAGAAAGAACAATACGGATTTGTCTCCTTGTCGCAACACAGCGAAACCGGCGAGCGCCCCCAGGCTAGTGTGGTGTTCACGGTGGGTGGAAAGGAAGTCAAAGGCGAATCGGACGGCAACGGCCCGGTCGACGCATCCCTCAAAGCCATCGAAACACACGTCAAAAGCGGTGCTGAGATGGTGCTCTATTCTGTGAACGCCATAAGCGGTTCTACAGAGAGCCAGGGAGAGGTGACGGTGCGGTTGCAAAACAGTGGTCGGGTGGTGAATGGTGTGGGTGCTGATCCTGATATCGTTGTTGCATCAGCAAAGGCATACCTGAGTGCTCTCAATAAGTTACAAAGCAAAGCTGACAGGGTGGCCGCCCAAGGCTAGGGTTTACCCCTAAAACCCACGCCTTTTCTTTAGATATGTCCCGCAAGTAGTTGATCTTGCGGGACTTTTTTTGTATAAACTCTCGGCATGAAGGAACTACAGGAAGTCCCATCCATGCTAAATCGACACTTCTCCAAAATGGGACTCTCCCGGACCCGAGTTGCTCAGGTCATTTTCGTCATAACCCTCGCGTTCGGCCTGCATGTTTCATCCGCTCATGCTGGTTTGACCAAGCGTACTGCCGCGCCGTCCAAGAAGGTGGTTGTGGTTAAACGAAAGGTGGCCAAAGCACCCGTGGTTTCCCGGCGGAAAACCGTGATCCGCGCTGCAGCCGTGCCACCCAAACCATCTTTCGGACAGCTTGCGGGTCTGCATACGGGTAGTGATGCCCTCGATCTGAGATCAAGCGTGGCGCTGGTTATTGATCAGGAAACCCAGGAGGTGCTGTTTAGCAAGAATGAGCAGGCTGTTCTGCCCATCGCGTCACTGACCAAGCTGATGACCGGTCTGATTGTTCGTGAAGCCAAGCTGCCCATGGATGAGATGATCACCATTTCCCAGGACGATGTGGATACCGAGAAGGGGAGCCGCTCCCGACTGAGTGTGGGGACCGAATTAAGCCGGGGTGAACTGATGCATCTGGCCTTGATGTCCAGCGAAAACCGGGCTGCGCACGCATTGGGCCGTAGCTACCCCGGCGGACTGGGTGCTTTTGTCACGGCGATGAATGTGAAAGCACGTTTGCTTGGTATGGCCGATACACGATACGTAGAGCCAACGGGTTTGTCCAGCAGCAACCAATCAAGCGCCCGTGATCTGGCGACTTTGGTCAATATTGCGCATGGTGACCCGGTATTGCGTGAGCTATCGACCTCAACTGGCTATGAAGTTGCCGTCGGCAAGCGGACACTGCAATTCAACAATACGAACCGATTGGTGAAAAACCCCACTTGGGATATCGGGTTGCAGAAAACTGGCTACATATCGGAAGCAGGGCAGTGTCTCGTCATGCAGGCGAAGGTGGCAGGCCGCAAGCTGATCATGGTCTTTCTGGATTCGGCCGGCAAGCTCAGTCGTTTGGGTGATGCCGAACGGGTTCGGAACTGGGTTGAGACAACGCCTTCGTTGTCGGTACCCCGTCCCGTGCCAGCTGCTGCGGTCACTAGCGAGAAAGTACTCTCCAAGTCCTGAATAGCGAAGGCTGCCTCACCCTGCATACCTAAAGGGGCTGTTGGCTCAATCAGCGTTGCATCGCTGCCTTGCGGCCCAGTGTCGCCGAGATTTCGTTCGCAGTGGCTTGCAGTTTGGCCAGCCATCCTTCATCCAGACGGCTTGCAGGTGCAGAAATGGACAGGCCAGCAACAAGCTTGTCCTGGTCGTCGTAGATCCCGCAGGCCATGCATCGCACACCCAATTCAAGCTCTTCATTGTCGTGCGCGGTGCCATATTGCCTGACTTTGGCCAGTTCCCTTTCGAGCGCTGCCAGTTGGGTGATGCTGTTTTTGGTTTGCCCATTCAAACCGGTGCGCGTGGCATAAGCCCGTATTCGCTGAGGGTCATCGGCAGCAAGAAAAAGCTTCCCAACTGACGTCAAATGCAAGGGTGCCCGGCCACCGATAGCACGAACCACCTGCATGCCTGACCGTTCGCTGTAGGCGCGCTCGACGTAGACGATTTCATCGCCCTGGCGCATGCTCAAATTGACTGGCTGCTGAATCAGTTTGTGAAGTTCCCGCATGGGAACAAGTGCGGCGTCACGGACATTGAGCCGTCCCTTGACCAGATTGCCAAGCTCCAGCAGACGCATCCCGAGGCGGTAACTACCAGGCTGCGGCCGATCCACAAACCGCCCGGTCGCCAGATCATTGAGGATTCGGTGCGTGGTTGAAGGGTGCAAACCAGCCTTCTCGCTGATTTCCTTCAGTGAGATGGCCTCCTCGCGCGACGCCAGGATGTCTATCAAGGTAAACATCCTTTCGATGACCTGTACGGTGGGTGTCGCAGGAATGCCAGGATCAGTTTTTTTCATGGAGCTCTCAATCGCGGGATCTGATTTTATCTTATGAAATCAGGGTCATTTGCAATCCAGATGCCATCCTTCAGGACTTCCTGAGGCAAGAAACGGACCTTGTAATTCATTTTGGTGCTGGCGCTGATCCAGTACCCCAGGTAAACATGAGGAAGGGCCAGCAGGCGTGCCTGTTCAATCAGCCACAAAATGCTGAAAGTGCCATAGCTGGCGCCATTGTCGGGCTCATAAAACGTATAGACAGCCGAAACGCCATCTTCAAGTACGTCAAGAATCGTCACCATTTTGAGGTCACCCGGTATGCCATCCGGCAGGGATTCACGAAATTCGACCAATCTCGAGTTCACCCGGCTTTGCAGGAGAAATTGCGTATATTGGTCAATGCTGTCGTGATCCATGCCACCGCCTGCATGGCGACCATTCTGATAGCGCAGGTAGAGCTGGTAATGCTCTGGCACAAAGCACAACTTGAGAACCCTTGCCTGCAATGACGAATGCTTTTTTTGTGCCCGTCGTTGACTCCTGTCGGGTTTGAAGGTGTTGGATAGAACCCGCAACGGCACGCAAGCCTCACACCCATCGCAATACGGCCGGTACGTGAACATGCCACTGCGGCGAAATCCCTGACTGACCAGTTCGGAGTAGGTTGCGTTATTGATCAGGTGACTGGGCGTTGCCACCTGCGACCGGGCTTGCCGCCCACTCAGGTAGCTGCAGGGGTAGGGTGCCGTTGCATAGAACTGAAGCGTCTGTAACGGAAGATCCTTGAGATGCGTCACGGTTTATGCGTCACTCAATACGTTACGTAGAGTCATTTGGTTTTGGCAGGATTTCACGCCAGTATAGGGGGTCAAAATGCCAGTGGGGGCCCTGCTGGAGCGAAGCCCCGCCAACGATGTCAACAAAATCAGA
>JAABRC010000119.1 GCA_011391115.1 Candidatus Egaibacter danicus
CCGCGTCAATTGCTACAGCCATGACGGCTGGATCAGCCTGGCCCATTTTGAACAAAACAGCCGCTGCAATCAAACGCGACAAGGGATCCTTTATCGCCTGAAGTGCCTGCGCGCCACCGCCAATGACGCCCCGATGTGCAACCGGCAACAACGAGACATCCTTCATCGACAAACGTCCGGCCAGATAGTCTGCATAAGCCTGTTCAGCGGATCCCGTGTCCTGCGAAATCCGGTCAAAGCCCATGCAATCGTCGGATACCAGGCTGGCGACGCGAAGGGCACAGCCAATCAATTCAACCCGGGCGATCAAATCGATTTTTCCCGTTCGGGCGATATCGGTCCGGGCTCTTGCAAACTCTGACTCTCCGATCCGCGTGTGACCGGTCAGATAGGCTTCCACAGCACGTTCCGTTGAACCTTGGACATTGAGCTGCCAATCCGGCGGCACGGGTCCGCTGGCACATCCAGCCAGTAATGCCATGACCACAAGGAAACCGGGGAATGGCGTTAGCTTCATGGCAGTTTCAATTCGGCGTCTCTGGCAAATGGCCACTTCCGATTGATTTCGTTGACCAGATGTTCCACCTTTCTAAGACTTCCCTCCACCTCAGCGCGCAGTGCACCAAGATCATTCGTAGCCTCACGCGTGTTGGCGCCAATCGCCTGTGCTTCCTGCAACACTGCGTCGACCTTCCTGAGACTGTTCCGGGCGTCTGCCAGCAAGCCGTTCAGTTGTATCACCGTGGCTTGCGCATCGCCCAGCACACCCGTTGGGCCAAACACCTGTTTGTCGGCATTGGCAATCAGCGCATCGGTTCTCGAAGCCACACCATCAGCCTTAAGGGCCAGCGCATCCAGTCGGGCCAATAAGGCATTGGTCCGGTCGAGTGTGGTGATGATTTTCCTGGCATCTGCTTCATTGCCAAACAGAAGTCCCAGCCCGCCGCTGGGTCCATTGAGCTTTTCAGTGGCCGTCTGCACATTGCGCAAGCTGCCGTTCAAGGGGGCTTCAGGCCCGGTCAATGTGCTCAGGTTGCTCACCAGTTCACGAACGCTGGCCACCATCAGCGGGATTTCCGCTTTCGCATCCCCCCGAAGCACGCGCCGAATGGCCCCATCCGGCAGCGGAGGATCAGTCAACATGCCGCTGAAAGCCCGGATACGTGTCCCGCCCACCAGTCCGCTCTCCATGGTAAAGACACTGGAAGTCCTCAGCCAGTGGGCATCTTTACGCGGAACATCGACCAGAATCCGTGCATTGCCATCGGCAGAAAGCTCGATACGACCTACACGCCCGATGGGAAACCCGGAAAACGTCAGATCCATGCCAACGACTATTCCCTCAGAATCGTCGGCTACCAGAACCAACTGCTGGGTTCGTTCGAAGGCTCCCCGAGCCACCAGGACATAGACGACCGAACCCAGCAGCAGCAGCACCAACAACAGGATCAACAGGCGAGCCTTGAGTTCCAGATTGGCAACGGGCGGTGGAGATTGGTTACTGGAGTCCATAAGAAGAATACGAGATCAAGCTCAATAGTAGTTGCCAACGAGAGATACCACCTCGATCAGCAGGATCACAGCAAACAGTCTGGCCAAAACCTTGATCTCAACATTCATACCTTTGAAATCTCCCTCTTCCTTCGGCGGGTTGAAGACGATGGGAATCAACGAGACAGCCAGGCTGAAGAAAAGCGTTTTGAGACAGAAAATCAGCGTGACTACCGGACTGAATACCTGGCCCACTGACCGTGTGTACGCTGCAACCCCCCAAGTCCTGAACCCATATACATTCAGGTAAGTCAAAGCGAGGGCGACGAAGCAGCTCACGGCAGCCAGCAGGACCACTGCGAACACACTCGCGCCGACCCGGGGCAGCAATTCATCACGTGCCGGATCCCCCCCTGCACGCCACAAGGCTTCAAATTCACCACGTGATCGCATGTCCCGCACATTCTTGCCTTGCGGCATGGTGTAGCGCACTGCCACGAACAGTGCAACCGACAAGGGCAGCAACTCCAGCACGAGCGTGCGAATCAACAGCTCCAGTGCATATTGCGACAACCCGTAAGTCAACGTCGTGGCGATCACAATCCGGATAATGATCAGGCTGATGAGTGCTGACAAAACCGTAAATCCTGGCAACAGCGGCGCTGTTGCCAGGTAGATGTTGCGTGCCATCACGATGCGCTGCGACTTGCGGTAACTCGAAGGTGACATCGCCAGAACCAGTATCTGAGCCCCTACGTGAATGATCTGCCACCAGCCACGGACCCAGCCAGTCCACTCGCGAGCCCAACGGCTTGTTGAAGCGGATATCGGAGGGATGGGAGCCATGATTACATGATACCTACAGCAAGACGGGACATGGCTTCAGGCGATGACATGACCAGGGCGCCACGGTCTCGTGCTTCATCGAGAAAGCGCTGACCGGCCGCTTCAAATCCGGCCACCGGACTCATGCAATCTGAAAGAAAAACCGTTTTGGCAATCCTGTCGCGGCTCAACCGGGAAAACATGTCTTCTCCAGACGCTGCGACACAATGGCTCAGCGCCTCACCGGCAACTACCAACCATTCTGACCCCTTCTCCAATCGGGCCATCAAGGCCGTGTTGATCTGGGTACGCGGGTCGTCCGCGAGAGGTACTTCCGCACGAAAGGCACTGTACTGCTCGGTCATTGGGTTAAGACCTTTAAGCACCTTTTCACAGATGCATCCGGTTGCATACTCCCACGCTGCAATAGCCTGAGCCAATTGGCCCTGGATATTATGCCCCCACGTTCCCAGGACACAGTGCACGGGCCAGACAATGAGCGTTCGCGCACCGCCAGACTCCAGTGCCCGCAGATACGCGATTACTTGCGGTCGCAATGACACGTTACGGGGCACGTAAGTGTTGCCCACCACATCTGCGGCCCTGATCTGGGTGAACGGGGGAACCGCCGAGCCGTCGGCAAGCATCCAGAAAGTCGTTCGTTCGACACCCACACTGGCGTGCGAGTCCAGTGTCACGATCAGTTCGTCAATTGACGATGCCATGGACTGCACGAACGCGGTAAGCCGACTCATATCGGCATTGGCGCCGGGCACCGGCAAGGCAGCACCTTCCATGTCCATGAAATCATTTTGGGGATCAATGACAAAAAGGCGAATGCGGCTCATGGGTTTTCTCTAGGGTATCGGCTGGCTTCAGGCAGACAGATTCTGCTCATGGTATTGCAGTGCCCAGGTTACATGTTCACGCACCATGGCACTCGGGTGATCCTTGCGGGCCTCCAGAGCGCGTACCATGAGCATATCCTCGCGAACCCTCAGCGCGTTCCCCATCGCAACAGCGAGATTGCGCAGCCAGCGCTCATGCCCTATGCGCCGTATGGGACTTCCCTCGGTATTTCGCAAAAACTCTTCCTCTGTCCAGCCAAACAGCACCATCAATTTGACGCCCGTCATTCCGGCGCGCTCATCAAAATCAGGCAGCACGCTGCGCTGGGCAAACTTGTTCCACGGGCAAATAAGCTGACAGTCGTCACAGCCATAGATGCGATTACCCATCAGCGGCCGCAGCTCCTGCGGAATAGATCCCGCGTGTTCGATGGTCAGGTATGAAATGCATCGCCTGGCATCCAGCCGGTGAGGCGCCACGATAGCCCCGGTGGGGCATACATCCATGCAGGCATTGCAGGTACCGCAATGGCCCGACACCGGTTCGCTGGCTGGAAGAGACAGATCCACATAAATCTCACCCAGAAAAAACATGGAGCCCGCTTCACGGCTAAGGACCAGCGTGTGCTTGCCCCGCCAACCTTGCCCGCTGCGGGTGGCCAGCTCAGCCTCCAGCACGGGCGCCGAATCCGTGAACACCCGGTGGCCAAAAGGTCCAACATGCTGTGCGATTTTTTCGCCCAGCTGCGCAAGCCGTGCACGCAGGACCTTGTGGTAGTCCCTCCCCCGTGCGTAGGCAGAAATAACACCCTCATCAGGCCTCGTCAGCCTGTCAAATTCAACTTGAGGCCAATCGGTGGGAGTCCGGGATGGCAAATAATCCATTCGCGCCGTGATCACACTGACCGTACCGGGCACCAGCTCGGCAGGCCGCGCACGCTTGACGCCATGCTTTGCCATATAGGCCATATCGCCATGGAATCCCCGGGCCAGCCAGTCCATCAAACCAGCCTCGGAGGATGACAAGTCGACACCAGCCACGCCAATTTGGGAGAATCCAAGTTCCCGGGCCCAAGCCTGAACCAGAGAAACCAATTGACTGCCGTTGAAGTGAGTGCTGTGGATCGTCACATTCCCATTGTAAAAAGCCTGGTCTGGAAAGACGAGGCTGATACACAACTGTTTGCAACCCGGCTGGCCGTTCAACCGGCACTTAAACAGTCTTTTATCGAATTACATGGCGACTTGGGAGCAGGCAAGACTACCCTGGTTCGGCACCTGCTGCATGCATTGGGCGTTCAGGGGCGCATCAAAAGCCCTACTTACGCAGTTGTCGAGCCCTACAACCTGTCAGGCTTGAATATCTGGCATTTCGACTTCTACCGTTTCACCGACCCGAGAGAATGGGAAGACGCGGGTTTTCGTGACATCTTCTCCAGTCCGGGTCTCAAGCTGGCGGAATGGCCGGAGAAAGCAGCCAGGGTCATTCCACAAGCTGATCTGGTCATCAGAATTGAGGCCCGTGCCGACGAATCCCGGCTGGTAACCCTGGCCGCACAGACGCCCACAGGCGACGCCATCCTGATCGGTGCCGCTGCATGAAGCGGCGCCTGCTCTTGCAGACGGGCTCCACCGTACTACTGCTGGGTACTCAGCATCTGGCGCAGGGAGCAACCATACTGGCCGTTCGGGTGTGGCCAGCGCCCGACTATTCACGGGTCACGATTGAATCCGACGGTGAGCTCAAAGCCAGACAGTTTTTCATTCCTACACCGCCCCGACTGGTAGTGGATATCGACGGCATTAATCTCAACCCGGCGCTGAAGGAACTCGTCGCCAAGGTGTTGCCGGACGACCCCAACATTGCCGGTATTCGCGTTGGACAAAATGCGCCATCCGTCATCAGGCTGGTGATTGATTTGAAGCAGGCCATTCAGCCCCAGGTTTTCTCGCTACCTCCCGTTGCCGCCTACAAACACCGTCTGGTGTTCGACCTCTATCCAACGGTCCAGACAGACCCGCTGGAGGCACTGATCGCAGAACGGTTGAATGAAAAACCCTCGCCCGATGGCGGCAAATCAGATGCGCCGGCAGCCGACCCGCTGGGTGACCTGATCGCCCAGAAAGACAAGAAAGGCAGCTCTACTGCTCCCCAGCCCCCCAAACCTCCCAGCAAGACGGACCGCCTGATCATCGTGGCGCTGGACCCCGGCCATGGCGGTGAAGACCCTGGCGCAGTAGGGCCGGGAGGGACTCGGGAAAAGGATGTGGTGCTACATATCGCGCACCTGCTGCGCGACCGGATCAACGCAACCACGATCAATGGCAACGCGATGCGCGCCTACCTGACGCGTGATGCCGACTTCTTCGTACCACTGCATGTTCGCGTGCAAAAGGCCCAGCGTGTGCAGGCGGACCTGTTTGTCAGCATTCACGCCGATGCCTTTTTCACGCCACGTCCGCAGGGGGCCAGCGTCTTCGCACTCAGCCAGGGTGGCGCTTCCAGCAGCGCGGCACGCTGGATGGCGGACAAGGAAAACAAGGCTGACCGCATTGGTGGCCTGAACGTGAAAGCCAGGGATGTTCAGGTGCAGCGCGCCTTGCTGGATATGAGCACCACCGCACAAATCAACGACAGCCTCAAGCTGGGGGGAGCCATGCTGGGAGAAATTGGCCGGGTAGGCAAGCTGCATAAGCCCCAAGTCGAACAGGCCGCCTTTGCCGTACTGAAAGCGCCAGACATTCCCAGCGTATTGGTCGAGGCAGCATTTATCAGCAACCCGAATGAGGAAACCAAACTCGCCAGCCCCCAATACCGGCAACAGCTGGCCGACGCCTTGATGCGGGGCATACAGCGCTACTTCGCAAAAAACCCGCCTCTGGCCCGAGCCAGAACAACTTGAAGCGTCCGGGTTTCCGGGCCCGGGCCGCTGCTATTTACTCTGGAAACTGGCCTTCGTATCGGCTTCAAACTGGGCAATGGCTGCATCAGTCAGCTTGTCCGTGGCCAGCCCGGCAGCAAACTCCGGTCTCACCGTGGCGGCATAAGCCCCCATTGCGATCAGACGGGACAACACGTCACTTGACTTGATGCTGG
>JAABRC010000012.1 GCA_011391115.1 Candidatus Egaibacter danicus
GGCTTGGTACCCTGTTTCGCTTCGCTCGCAACGACCCACGAGCATTGTGGTTTGTGATTGGCCTGTTGTCACTGATCTTGCTGGCCACTCTCTGGCTCACCTTGCGGCCAGGTGCACGACAACTCACGCAAGGCGACATTGATGCGGCTGTTTTGAAAACACTGGAAAACAATGTCCTGCCGTCCCCAGCCGCCAAAGCATACGAGGCCATTCTTCCCTCCCTGGTTCGTGTCACCAGCTATGTGAAAAATAAAGACGGGGACGAAGACATCGAACAGTCCGTGGGCACCGGCGTCGTCATTGTCGACACTGGCATCATCCTCACCAATCTTCACGTCATTCAGGGGGCCGAAACGATCAAGGTCGTCTTTTCTGACGGGTTGGAATCCACAGCGTCAGTCAAAGGCACGCAGGAAAGCGATGACCTGGCTGTATTGCAGGCTCACAAAATTCCGGACGATTTGCACGCAGCCACCATGCGTTCGACCGCGGATCTGGTCCCCGGAGATCAGGTGGTGGCGGTGGGATTTCCTTTTGGAATCGGCCCCTCTGCTTCGGCTGGTGTCGTGTCCGGCCTTAAACGGGTATTCAGGTCACCACAGACAAACCAGGAAATATCCAACCTGATCCAGTTTGACGCAGCAGCCAACCCGGGGAATTCCGGTGGTCCACTGGTGACCATGGACGGACAGGTCGTCGGCATTGTTACCGCCATCCTCAACCCGGGTCGGCAACGCACATTCATTGGTATTGGCTTTGCTGTACCCATTGAGAATGCGGCATCGGCCGTCGGACTTCATCCTTTTTAGGAAAGGCTCGCTAGTTATGGAACACAAGAACTCAGGCTCTGCACCGATCGGTGATACGTCGCAGCTGATGGAACAAATCCTCTACGAAGTCAAGCGCGTCGTAGTAGGGCAGGACCGTTTTCTCGAACGGGTGATGGTGGCCATTCTGGCGCAAGGTCACCTCCTGGTAGAAGGTGTTCCCGGTCTTGCCAAGACACTCACGGTCAAAACCCTGGCCAGCACAGTGCGCGGCAGTTTCAAGCGCATCCAGTTCACGCCCGATCTGGTCCCTGCCGATTTGATCGGCACCCGCATCTTCAACCAGAAGACGGGGGAATTCAGTACTTCGTTGGGCCCCGTGTTCACCAACCTGTTGCTGGCCGACGAAATTAACCGCGCGCCAGCAAAAGTACAAAGCGCGTTGCTGGAAGTAATGCAGGAACGCCAGGTCACGATCGCCGGTGAAACCCATAAAGTGCCCAGCCCGTTTCTGGTGATGGCTACTCAAAACCCCATCGAAACCGAGGGCACCTACCCATTGCCTGAAGCCCAGGTGGACCGTTTCATGATGAAGGTGCTGGTTGACTACCCAACTGATGAGGAAGAGTTTGTCATTGTTCAGCGTGTCACGGGGCCTGTTGTCAACGTAACGGCCGTGGCTACCACTGAGCAACTGGCTGCGTTACAGCGTGAATGCCGCAACGTGTACGTGGATCCATCCCTGGTTCAATACGCTGTACGCCTGGTTTCTGCAACCCGTACGCCAGACAAGCATGGTCTCAAGGATCTGTCGCGGTTCATCACGTTTGGTGCAAGTCCGCGGGCCACGATCAACCTGACGGAGGGTGCGCGTGCACTGGCGATGCTGCGGGGCCGTACCTATGCCTTGCCTGAAGATATGACAGACCTCGTGCCCGATGTTCTTCGTCATCGGTTGGCCCTTTCTTATGAGGCGCTGTCAGAAGGCCTGACAGCCGATGCGATCACCCAGAAGATCATGGCCAAAATCCCGCCACCCGCCAAGCCGCTGGAACACGAAAAGCTGGCCGCCTGAAGATACGTGCCCGAACCTGATCGCAGCATCGCCATGTTTGGTTTTCTCAAGACCGGGAATGCCCCCAAAGCGGGTGAGCCGGACATTGCCGCGGCACATGTCGCCGTGTCCTCCGCTACCCAAAATGCTGAGCACATCCTGCGACGCCTTGAATGGACTGTCATTCGCCGACTGGACGGCCTGCTGCAGGGAGACTACCGAACCTTGTTGCGGGGCTCCGGGCTGGACCTGGCCGATCTGCGTGAATACCAGCATCACGATGATGTTCGCCACATCGACTGGAATGTCACGGCGCGTCTGCAGACGCCGCATGTCCGTGTTTTCACCGAAGACCGGGAAATGGCTGCCTGGTTTCTGCTGGACTTGAGTCCCTCGGTGGATTTTGGCTCGGGCGACCAGCGCAAGAAAGCCGTTTCCCTCGAATTTGTGACCACTGTGGCGCGCCTCCTCACCCGCCATGGCAACCGGGTTGGTGCGCAGTTGTATGGGACTGGCGTAGACACCGTGATTCCGGCACGTAGCGGGCGCCTGCAGGTGCTGCACCTGCTGCACAGCATGTTGATTCGGCCCACACCAGTGGAAACGGAGGGAACACGTCTGCATGAGTTGCTGCAGTCGGCTGCTACAACCATCAAGCGGCGCTCAACTGTATTTGTCGTATCCGACTTCATCAGCAGCCCAGGCTGGGAAAAGCCTTTGGGCCAGTTGGCCCAAAGGCATGACATTGTAGCCGTCCGGCTTCTGGACCCGATGGAACTGGAACTTCCTGACCTCGGCCTGATTCCTATACGTGATGCCGAAACGGGTGAGCATTTGCTGGTCGACACGCATGATTCAGGCTTTCGGAAACGATTTGCCCGGATTGCTGCGCAGCGGGAAGCCGATTTGCGGTTGGCCCTGGGCAATGCAGGTGTAGACACACTGGAGTTGTCGACCGATGACGACCTGGTCAATGCTGTGCTTCGTTTTACCGAACTGCGCAAGCGCCGCACGAGACTCGCAGGTGCTGGCAGGGCTGGCGGCGTGTCTGTGCATCTGAAGGCCGTTGCCTGATGTTGACCTATCACGGAGACCCGTCATGAACTCTCCCCTGACATTCATGTGGCCGCAGTTTTTGTGGCTACTGCTGGCTGTGCCACTGCTGGTGGCCGTGTACGTGTGGCTACTGCGTCGCAAGAAAAAAGTCATGCTGCGCTACGCCAGTCTGTCCATCGTCAAGGAGGCGATGGGCACCGGCCAAAGCATTCGCCGCCACATACCACCGGTACTTTTCCTGTTGGCCATCACAGCGATGCTGCTGGCCGCTTCACGACCTTTTGCCGTGATCACTCTGCCCTCGCAGCAGGAAACCATCATTCTGGCCATGGACGTATCTGGCAGCATGCGCGCAACTGACGTCAAGCCCAACCGGCTGGTGGCATCACAGAACGCGGCCAAGGCTTTTCTGGCGCAATTGCCACGCAATGTCAAAGTCGGGATTGTGGCCTTCGCAGGCACTGCCCAGGTGGTTCAACCGCCGACCCTGAGTCGTGAAGATCTGGTTGTGGCTATTGACAAGTTTCAGATGCAAAGGGCCACTGCCATCGGCAGCGCCATTGTGGTGGCACTCTCGGAATTGTTCCCCGACGCAGGCATTGACCTTTCCGCCATGACCTACGGCAACGGCCGACCACGTGGCATTGCCATTGATCAGGCTCCGAAGCAGGAAAAGAAGGATTTCGTTCCCGTTGCCCCGGGCTCGTATGGCTCGGCCGCCATCATCTTGCTCACGGATGGCCAGCGCACAACCGGGGTAGACACGATGGAAGCCGCGAAAATGGCGGCCGACAGGGGGGTGCGGGTCTACACCGTCGGCGTCGGTACGGTGGACGGCGAAACCATTGGTTTTGAAGGCTGGTCCATGCGGGTGCGTCTGGATGAAGTTACCCTGAAGGCCGTTGCAACCAACACGCAAGCCGAGTATTTTTACGCCGGTACGGCAGAGAACCTGCAAAAGGTCTATGAAAAACTCAGTTCCCGCCTGACGGTAGAAAAGAAAGAAACCGAGATTTCCGGCCTGCTCGCACTCGTAGCAGCAATTCTGGCCATCACATCTGCCGGTCTGTCACTGCTCTGGTTCAACCGGATTTTGTAACGCAGTAAAAATGGGGTTGCATCACCCGGAGGCCATCAGGTAATGATTGGCCAGCGCAACTCGTCAACCACCGCGGTTTGCAGGTCAGTGATCAGCTTCGAGACCTCTTCGTGCAAATCGTCCAGCCTGCGCAGCTTTTCACGGGAAGCCTCTGCGGACCCACCCGCAGCACCTGATTGAGTGATCTCGTGGCTGACCCGATACATCTGTTCCTGTACGGGTTCGATTGCAGCAAACCCGGGCAGGTAGCCATAACGGACCTTGCCACGGTTGGCGTACCAGATGGAAAAGCGGCCATGGTGTTGGTCGGGTAACTGCACGGCCCCATTGAGCGAACTGGGGTCGGTGGCGGCCAATATCACGCGCTGTTTCCATCTCCTCAGGTCCCGGTGAGCCAGCAGGAGTGGAAAGTCATCCAGCTGCCATGACACGTTCGCCCAGATCGACCAGTGGGGGTCGGGCACAAATTGCTGTGCCCAGGCCCACACGGCATCCGGCAACATGGCTGGCGCAATGCTGTCACCCTGCGCGATATCGCAACCCAGACGCATCAACATGATGCCGTGCTCAGACGACTCCACGCCCTCCGCCACGATGGCGCGATTAAAGACTGTAGCCAGGCTGATTACCGCCTCCACCAATGCCAGATCTTCCTGGTCATCGAGCATGTCCCGCACAAAGGACTGATCTACCTTCAATGTATTGGTGGACAGGCGCTTGAGATAGGTCAACGACGAGTACCCGGTGCCGAAGTCATCCAGCGCAAACCTCACGCCCAATTCCTGCTGGCAGGCCAGAATCAGTTTCCCGACATGCTGAATATCACCCAGCGCCGCAGACTCCACTATCTCCAGCTCCAGCATGTTGGGCGCCACCTCGGGATGGCGATCAAGAATGGCTTTCAGGCGCGGCTGGAAATCAGGATGCTGGAAATGGCGTGCAGCGATATTGATGCCGACTGGCCAGACCCGTCCCAACTCTGCCCACCGCTCAATCTGCGCCAGTGCCTCTGAAGCAACCCATTCACCTATATCGACAATCAGGCTGGCGTGCTCCACCAGCGGCAGGAATTCGAGCGGGCGAACGATGCCGTTATCCGGGTGTTGCCATCGCAGCAGCGCCTCCATTCCCACCACTTTGCCAGTGCGCATATTGACTTTGGGCTGGTAGTAGACACGGAATTCACCATTCTCAAAAGCCTGTTTGATGCGCTCGATCTGTTGACGGTGATTGAGCCCTTCGCGGTCGAGAGCCACATCAAAAATATGGTGACGGTTTCGCCCCTCATCCTTGGCCTGGTACATGGCCAGATCGGCATGCCGCAGCAGGGTATCCGGGTCGGATTCGTCCAGCGGATAAACCGCCACACCGATACTCGCCGAGATCAGTATCTTCTCTCCCTCGATCGCGTAAGGTGCCGCCATGGCATCCTGAATGCGGCGCAGCATCAATTCGGTTTCCCCAATGTCTTTGAGGTCTCCCAGCAACAAAACGAACTCGTCGCCGCCGAGTCTGGCCACCGTATCCTCGCCACGAATCGCCCGGGCCAGGCGCTCGGACACCTCTACCAGCAGTTGGTCACCTGCTTCATGGCCAAAAGTGTCATTGACAGGTTTGAAACCATCCAGATCCAGCATGCAGACAGCCAGCAAACACTTCTGCCGCTGCGTGCTGGCCATCGCCCGCGTAAACCGGTCGGCCAGCAGGGCCCGATTGGGCAAACCGGTCAATGCGTCGTGTCCTGCCTGCCAGCTCACTTCATCCATGCGCTGGCGCCGGTCGGTGATGTCCCTGGCCAGCAGAATGAAGCGGGGATCATGCCCTTCCTCAACGGGTTTGCGCGCGACGGAGAGTTCAAACCATACTCTGCCCTGCGGTAACTCCAGAGCATATTGATGCCCCTGTGATTGCCCGTTGGCATGCGCCTCGTGCAAAGCCAGCATGACCTCATTGGCAGCCTCTGGAGGCAAAACCTGGTCAGCACGTTTCCCAACCAGCAACGCCGGAGGCGCCGTCAGCAAGTCTTCGCGTCCACTGTGCAAGCCGTGAATCAATCCATCAAGCCCCACTTCGAACAGCAGGTCGGGAATGGCGTCGAGCGTGGCCTGCAACTGGTTCTGGACGGCAGCAATGACCCGGGCCTGTTCGTACCGTTGCGTCATGTCGCGCAACAGCGCATGGAGAACCACAGAACCCTTCATGCGAATTGACGTGAGCGTCACTTCCACAGGAACAACAGACCCGTCTTTCTTGAGGTGGATCCAGTCAAACCGCTGGTGTCCTACCTGCTCGGTCGCCACCATGATTTCCGCGGCTTTCTCTGAGGAGAATCGCCCGTCAGGCTGAAACCGTGGCGAAATGTCGGCAAAGGTATGGTTCAGCAGTTCCTGCCGGCTGTGAAACCCCAGCTGCATCAGCGCCGCAAGGTTGCACGCGATGATCCGCCCCTTCTGGACAAGCATTACCGGGTCATGTGCGTCTTCGAAAAGGCGACGAAACGTCGCTTCGCTCTCATTGAGCGATAGCAGCAATTGCTGCACTTCATCGGCCATGTTGTTAAAGGCGAGTGCGGCGGCACGCGTCTCGGGCGCGCCTATTTCGGCCACACGCACATGATGTTCGCCCAGCTTGAACTTGGTCGCCGCTACGGAGAGACGGTGCAATGTCGTCAGATTGGCCCGAAGAACAAGCCACATACAGGCAACCAGCAACACCAGCATCAACATGGCAACAGGTGCCTGAGCAATCAGACGCCTCCACAGTTTGTTGACCAGAGGCGCTGGATTGGTGCGCAGGGTGAGGTCCCCATGTATCACACCATCGACGACGACCGGGGCAGTAGTTTCGTAAGCCTGCAGACCCAGAAACGCTGCAAACCACACAGGCGCGTCCAGTTGAACCGCGTCGACGTTGGTGGCCGACAGGACGGTCTTCTGAAGCCGCCAGGTGATCTGGTCAATCGTGGATCGGGTCTTAACCTGTGCGGCAAGCAGCTGCTCAATGGTGGTGAACTCCCCTCTGGCTGCGATCCTTGGCAGTGCCGGGGCCAGCAGAACCCGAACCTCCCGAAGCTGCTCGTCATAACGCGAAATGCCCTCGGCCTTTTCGTCTTCAATCAGGTACAACGACCGCCCTGACAACGCGGCCAAAATCAGCAAAACGACAGGCAGCAGCAGGCGCGCAAGCAACCGCGTACCTCTCCAATAATGCCTGATGCGATTGGTCAATGAAGCCCCCTCAAAAATTCCTCCCTGGCTGGCTCGTCATCGTAACCGAGCCACCACTGTTGATGGAGGGCAATGCAGTCACTGTCACGCTTGAAGCACCCCCGCAACGAGTTGCAGCTGCCGGCTGCAGCGCGCAGCAAGGGCCTGATCATGGGTAACAACAACAAAAGCTGTTCCATGGTTACGGGCCAGTTCCAGCATCAACTCAAATACGCCATTCGCAGTCGAACGGTCCAGATTGCCCGTTGGCTCATCGGCCAGCACACAAGCGGGTTGCGTCACCAGGGCTCTCGCCAGCGCAACGCGTTGCCGTTCACCGCCAGACAATTCAGCCGGTCGATGATGCAGCCGATCCTGCAAACCCACCTTGGCCAGCATCTGCGCCGCTTTCAGCGCACTGCCCTCGGGCGTCATGCGCCTGATCCACAACGGCATCGCGACGTTGTCCTGCGCACTGAACTCCGGCAGCAGATGGTGGAACTGGTAGACAAAACCAAGATGAATATTGCGCAGACGACCCTGCTCGGCCGCGCTTTGATGGGCCAGGTCTTGCCCCTGCAGCATCACGGAGCCATGAGTGGGAGCGTCCAGACCTCCCAGCAAGTGAAGCAGTGTGCTTTTGCCTGACCCTGAGGCGCCCACGATCGCCACGGTCTCTCCGGCACGTACGTCAAAGTCAACGCCTTGAAGCACCGTGACATCCAGCCGCCCTTCTGTGAAGCGCTTGGTCAGGCCCCTGGCGCTCAGCACGATATCGGGCACCGGGCGGCTGATGAACTGGTCACTCATAACGCAGCGCCTCGGCCGGATTCACGCGACTGGCGCGCCAGCTCGGATAGATCGTGGCCAGAAAGGCCAGCACCAGCGAGATGACGGCAATTGGCATGATGTCCGCGCTCTGTGGATCACTCGGCATGCGGTTGATCAGGTAGATGTCTTTGGGCAAAAAGCTGGCGCTCAGCAATCGTTCCAGCGCCGGCACGATCACGTCAATATTGAAAGCCACACCCAGCCCGAGTGCCAGGCCAGCCAGCGTGCCAATGACGCCCACCATGGCGCCCTGAACCACGAAGATCCCCATGATGCTGGCCGGGCTGGCACCCAGCGTTCGCAAAATGGCAATGTCGGCACGCTTGTCCGTTACCGTCATCACCAGCGTGGACACCAGGTTAAATGCAGCCACGGCAACGATGAGGGTGAGGATGATGAACATCATGCGTTTTTCGAGCTGCACCGCTGAGAACCAGGTACGGTTCTGGCGTGTCCAGTCGCGAATGATCAGGTCTCCCGTCAGGTTGATCGCCAGTTGGGCAGCAACGGTGCGGGCCTCATGCAGATCCTTGAGTTTCAGGCGGATGCCCGTAGGACCTTCCAGGCGGAAGATCTTCGCGGCATCATCCTGGTGAATCAGCACCAGCGCCGAGTCGTATTCATAGTGCCCCGAGTCAAAGGTACCCACGACCGTCATCTGCTTGAGGCGCGGCACCACACCCGCCGGTGTAACCTGCCCGCTGGGTGCAATCAGGGTGACCTTGTCACCCTGACGAACGCCCAGGCTGCGGGCCAGTTCCCCGCCCAACACGATACCGAATTCACCGGAGACCAGCTGCGCCAAACCCGTGTTCTTCAGCTCCACGGCGAGGTCGGTCACCTCTGGCTCTCGTTGCGGGTCAATACCCCGAACGATGGTGCCTTTCATATCCTCACCCCTTGCCAACAGGGCCTGAGCTGCTATGAAAGGTGCAGCACCAATAACCTGTGGGTTTTTGCGTGCTTCTGCCAGTGTGACATCGAGATCAGGCAGGGCGGCTCCGTCAGGCGCCAGAATTTCAATATGCGACACCACACTCAGCATCCGGTCACGTACCTCTTTTTGAAACCCGTTCATCACACTGAGCACAATAATCAATGCCGCTACGCCCAGCGCGATACCCAGCATGGAGACACCGGAGATAAAAGAAATGAAGCCGTTTCGCCGGGTGGCGCGCCCGGCGCGGGTGTAGCGCCAGCCAAGAATGAGTTCGTAAGGAATTTGCATCAAATATGAAAACGGCAGACCTCAATTATTCGCGAGGAATGCCACACTGCATGCCTCCCGCCAAGAATAACGCGAAGAATAGTCGATGTGAGCATCAAATAAGCTGCCTTGACGCGGATTAAAGGTGCAGCTGACACGCCTATTCGGCTTCTCCCGGACAATACACCCCCATGCATCTGCTGATTCCCTTCGCCTGCCTGACCGATCCTGGCACCCATCAAGTCCTGAAGGGTGTTGTATTGCCGAACCTGGAAAAACTGCTGACACGCATGACGGAGGTGAACGTGGATCAGGGCGACAGCCTCTCGCTCTCGCCGCCCCATGAGAGGGCGCAGGCACAGATTTTTGGCTTGATCAGCAATTCTTCACCGCAAGACGGCTGCTTTCCCTGGGCGGCATGGGACTTGGCGAAATCAGGCAGAAGGCCGGGCAACGAGGCGTGGGCGTGGGTGTCTCCATGCCACTGGACGGTTAACAGTGATCACATCGTCATGGATGATCCTCAGGCGCTGGATTTGACCGAGGCCGAATCGCGCACTTTGCTGGAGGCTGTGCGGCCGTATTTTGAGGAAGACGGCATTGCCATCGACTACGCAAAGCCTGACCGATGGCTGGCCCGATCCGAGCTGTTTCGGGGCATGGCGTCGGCCTCTATGGACCGGGTTGCTGGCGACGACATCGATGGCTGGTTACCCAAAACCACCCAGGCCGCGCCTCTGCGCCGCCTTCAGAACGAAATGCAGATGTTGCTGTACACACAGCCGGTCAATGATGCTCGAGCAGCCAGCGGCCTGCAGACCGTCAATTCGTTTTGGATCAGTGGCACCGGGGCGCTACCCGAGGGCACCCCGTCGGCACCGGCGCCTTCCGAAGCCGATTCGCCAGTGATCGTCAGCGACTTGCGAAACGCAGCCATCAGGCGAGACTGGGACGGCTGGATTCAGGCATGGAAGACACTGGACGCAACCCATTGCGCCGCGTTACTGCGTGAAGTCGGGGCCGGCAACCGCGCCCTTCTGACCTTGTGTGGCGAGCGAAGTGCCATAACCTTCGATGCCCGATCAACCGGATTTCTGAACAAAATTGTGCGTCATTTTGGCCACTACTCCTTATATCTATTGCGTGATCAGCTATGAAAATAGTAGCAAGAGACATTCCACCCCGCGCCGTATGGGCGCTTGAGCAGGCCGGTGTGCACCCGTTGCTGGCCCGCCTGTTCGCAGCACGGGGCGTACAAAACAAAGATGAGCTGGATGATGGACTGAACCGCCTGCTGCCGCCATCCGGGATGCTGGGCACCGCTGAAGCGGCCACGCTGCTGGCCGACGCCATTGCGCAGAACAAGCGCCTGTGCATCGTGGCCGACTACGACTGTGATGGCGCCACGGCCTGCGCCGTGGCCATTCGCGGCTTGCGGCTTCTGGGTGCCAAACAGGTGAGCTACATCGTTCCCGACCGGGTGGTAGACGGTTATGGCCTCACCAGCCCCATTGCGCAGCGAGTCAAGGACAGCGGCGCCGAGGTGTTGATCACCGTGGACAACGGCATCGCCAGCATGGACGGCGTGGCCACCGCCAAAGCACTGGGCCTGCAGGTGCTGGTGACCGACCATCACTTGCCCGCTGCTACGCTGCCTGATGCGGACGTTATCGTCAACCCGAACCAGCCCGGTTGCACATTCGAGAGCAAGTCCATCGCCGGTGTCGGCGTGATGTTTTATGTGCTGCTGGCGCTGCGCTCCGAATTGCGCCAGCGCGGCGTCTTTACCGTGGAGACCCAGCCCAAGCTGGACGCGCTGCTGCCGCTGGTGGCGCTGGGCACGGTGGCAGACGTGGTGAAACTCGATGCCAACAATAGACGCCTCGTTGCCCAGGGGTTAAAACGGGTCCGGGCCCTCTCCCTGCCTGCAGGACTAGCTAGTCTTTTTGTAGCATCCGGTCGGTTAGCCAAAGTAGCCACCACCTTCGATTTCGGCTTTGCGCTGGGGCCCCGTATCAACGCTGCCGGGCGGCTATCCGACATGACGCTGGGCATTGAATGCCTGCTGACCGACGATGCGGGCCGCGCCGATGAGCTGGCCAAAACACTGGACGGCATCAACCGCGAGCGCCGTGAAATTGAAGGCGACATGCGTGAGCAGGCGATGCAGATTGCCGAGTCCCTGTTTGATGAGGGTGATGAGCCCCCCCCGGCGATCTGTGTCTTTGACCCCGATTTTCATGAGGGCGTGGTTGGCATCGTGGCCTCGCGCATCAAGGACAAACTGCACCGTCCCAGTTTCGTGTTTGCCGCCAGCGCCGCGCCGGGCAAGGAACATGAACTCAAGGGATCGGGCCGTTCCATCCCCGGCTTTCACCTGCGCGATGCACTGGACCTGGTGGCCAAACGCTACCCCGATGTGTTGCTGCGATTCGGCGGCCACGCCATGGCGGCCGGCTGCACCATTGCCGAGGAACATTTCGACGATTTTGAGCAGGGCCTGAACGAGGTCGCCCAGGAATGGCTGGACACCGCCACGCTAACCCGTCGCATCGATACCGATGGCCCGCTGGCCCCCGAATACCGCCGCATCGACCTCGTGGACACCCTGCACCATGAGGTCTGGGGTCAGGGTTTTGCGCCACCCACTTTCAGCGAAGAAGTGGATGTGATTTCGCAACGGCTGGTGGGCGAAAAACATCTGGCCTTGAAACTCAAGCATCAGGGCTCGCCGGTGGATGGCATCTGGTTTGGTCGCACAGAGCCCCTGCCTGCACGGGTCAAACTGGCTTTCCGGCTGGATGCAGACGAGTGGAACGGTGTGCGCCGCGTGCGGTTTCTGGTTGAAGGGGCCGAGGTTTGAGCCTGCAGGAAAACGTCTTAGCGCCTAAAATGGCAGTGTGACATCCATCCTGAACGCAGACCTCCATTGCCATTCCGTTGTCTCCGACGGCACCCTGACACCCGAAGAGCTCGCTGCACGCGCCAGCACCAACAAGGTCGAGTTGTGGTCACTGACTGATCATGACGAAATTGGTGGCCAGCACCGTGCCGCCGCTGCCGCAAAAGCACAGGGGATGCGATACCTGACTGGCACCGAAATCTCGGTCACCTTCATTGGCAAAACGGTCCACATCGTAGGCCTTGGTTTCAATCCGGACGATCCCGGGCTCAAGCAGGGGCTGCTGCAAACCCGCGGCGGCCGGGGCTTGAGGGCGATGGAGATGTCTGAAGGACTGGCCAAAGTGGGCATCCATGGCGCCTACGAAGGCGCACTGAAATTTGTGGGCAATCCCGAGTTGATCTCACGAACCCACTTTGCCCGCTATCTGGTGGAGTCAGGCGTATGCAAAGAAACCAATGAGGTGTTCCGCAAGTACCTGACCGAAGGCAAGCCCGGTTTTGTCGAGCACCGCTGGGCCACGCTCAAGGATGCGGTGAGCTGGATTACGCAGGCAGGGGGCATTGCCGTCATCGCCCACCCTGCCCGCTACAAGTTCACAGCCAATGAAGAGTACGCACTGTTCACCGAATTCAAGACCCATGGCGGTCGGGGCGTTGAGGTCGTCACGGGTAGTCACACCACGGCCGAATACGTGACGTATGCCGAAACCGCCCGCGAGTTTGGTCTGGCAGCCTCACGCGGCAGCGATTTTCACAGCCCCCTGGAATCGCATACTGATCTGGGCACACTGCCTTACCTGTCCGGTGAGTTGACGCCTGTGTGGGAACTGCTGGCGGACCGTATTCAGTGAACAGACGCCACACCGCCCGGCCAAAAAATGCGCTGGCCGGCATAGCCATGGTGACCGCTGCAGTGGCATGTTTTGCCACCCTGGATACCACCACCAAGTTTGTCAGTACAGGTGTTCCCCTGCTGATGGCGCTGTGGTTCCGCTATGCCTTTCAGGCCATGTCCACCACGCTGGTCGTGCTGCCTTTACGGGGCTTGAGCGTATTTCGCACCGCGCACCCCCGTTATCAGCTACTGCGTGGCCTGCTGCTGATGAGTTCCACCATGCTCGCCTTTTTCAGCCTGAAGTACACGCCGGTCGCCGAATTCACCGCCATCGTCATGATGACGCCGCTGCTCATCACCTTGCTGGCTGCCTATTCAATGGGCGAGCGGGTTTCGTTGCTGCGCTGGATGCTGGTGATAGGCGGGTTTGTCGGCACCATCATCATCATTCGTCCGGACAGCGATGACTTCAACTGGGCGCTGCTGCTCCCGCTGACGCTGGTCGCCACCAGTGCCTGGTTTCAATTGCTGACCAGCAAAATGGCCAAGACGGAAGACCCGATGACCATGCACCTCTACACGGGCTGGATTGGCACGCTGCTGGCTTCTCTGGTGCTGCCGTTTGTATGGACAAGTCTTGATTCGCCCGCACTCTGGGGTGGTTTGTTCATCATGGGACTGATGGGCACGGTGGGCCACTTCATGTTGATTTTGGCCTACCAGCGGGCCTCGGCGGCGATCCTTACACCCTATCTTTATGGTCAGATCGGATTTGCCATGCTGGGCGGCTGGCTGGTGTTCTCACACATTCCCGACAAATGGTCGCTGGTTGGTATTGCGATGATTGCGGTATGTGGCGCTGTGGGGGCCTGGCTGACCGCCCGCGAGGCCCGCGTCGTCATGGCGCGTGTGGAAACCTGATGACAACCCGAAATTGATATGGCTCAGTACTTCGAAGTTCACCCTGAAAATCCCCAATCACGGCTGCTCAAACAGGCTGTCACGCTGCTGGAAAAAGGCGGCATTCTGGCTGTACCGACAGATTCCAGCTACGCACTGGTATGCCATCTGGACGACAAGGCCGCCGCGGACAACCTGCGTCGCATTCGCGGCGTGGATGACAAACACCACCTGACGCTGTTGTGTAGGGACCTGAGTGAGCTCGCCAACTATGCACGGGTGGACAACCGGCAGTTTCGCCTGATCAAGTCTGTCACGCCCGGCCCCTACACCTTCATTCTGGAGGCCGGCAAAGAAGTGCCCCGTCGGGTGAGCCACCCGTCCCGCAAGACCATTGGTTTGCGGGTGCCGGAACACAAGGCGCTGCAGGAGCTGCTGGCGCTGCACAATGGCCCTTTGCTGGCCACCACGCTGATTGCCATCGGCGAGACCGACCCGCTCAATGACGCCCACGAGATTCGTGACCGCTATGAACACCAGGTGGGCGCGGTGATTGACGCAGGCGCCTGTGCACTGGAGCCCACAACCGTCGTGGACCTGACCGGGGGTGATCCCGTGATCATTCGCCAGGGACGTGGGGATATCGCAGCCCTGGGCCTTTAACCCAGCCCCTCTGCGACAATCGCCGGATGGACATCGCACAACTGATTCAAACCGTCGCTCTCTACGCCCTGCCGGTTTTATTTGCCATCACCGTGCACGAGGCTGCCCACGGCTATGCAGCCCGGCATTTTGGGGACAACACGGCCTATGCGATGGGTCGCGTCACACTCAATCCGATCAAGCACATTGACCCCATTGGCACCATCCTGATGCCGTTGATGCTTTATTTCGCTACCTCGGGCGCCTTTCTGTTTGGATATGCCAAGCCCGTTCCCGTGCGTTTCGGAAACTTGCGCAACCCCAAGCGCGACATGATCTGGGTAGCACTGGCGGGGCCCGGCGCCAATTTCGTTCAGGCATTCATCTGGGGGGTACTGTTTTTTGTATTGCGGGGCACTGGCGTAACGGAACCTTTCTTTCTGAAAATGGCACAAGGCGGCATGCTGGTCAACGTGGTGATGTTCGCGTTCAACTTGTTTCCGCTGCCGCCGCTGGACGGTGGCCGCATCCTGGTGGGTCTGTTGCCCCACAGGCAGGCTGAGCTGGTTTCACGCGTCGAGCCCTGGGGGTTTTTCATCGTCATGGCGCTGGTGCTTGCCGGTATTGTCAGTACGCTGTGGATGCAGCCCCTGATGACACTGACATTCGGCATTCTGGATATTTTGTTGACGCCTGTTTCCATGATTTTCGGGTAAAGAGTTTTTGTCATGAGTTCAACGCGTTTTCTGACCGGCATCACCACGTCCGGTACACCCCATCTGGGCAACTATGTGGGCTCCATCCGCCCTTCAGTGCGCGCAAGCCTGCGCACCGATGTGGAGAGTTTCTATTTTCTGGCGGACTACCACGCGCTGATCAAGGTGGAAGAACCCGGTCGCATCCAGCGTTCCACGCTGGAGATTGCTGCCAGCTGGCTGGCTGCGGGGCTGGACCCTGAACGCGTCACGTTCTACCGGCAGTCCGACATCCCCGAGATTCCCGAGCTGACCTGGTTTTTGACGTGTGTCACCGGCAAGGGTGTGCTCAACCGAGCCCATGCGTACAAGGCGGCTGTCGATAAAAACGTGGCTGCTTCGGCGGATACCGATGCCGACATCACCGCTGGTCTGTTCATGTACCCGGTACTCATGGGCGCCGACATCCTGATGTTCAACGCGCACAAGGTACCCGTTGGGCGCGACCAGATTCAGCACATCGAGATGGCGCGTGACATGGCCTACAGCTTCAACCACCGTTATGGTGAGCACTTTGTTCCGCCCGAAGCCGAGATTGAAGAATCGGTAGCCACCCTGCCTGGCCTTGACGGCCGCAAGATGAGCAAGAGCTACGACAACACCATTCCGCTATTTGCGCCGCGCGAACAGCTCAAAAAACTGATCGCCGGCATCGTCACCGATTCACGTGCGCCGGGTGAAGCCAAAGACACAGAAGGCTCGGCGCTGTTCCAGATTTACCAGGCGTTTGCCTCGGACGAGGAAACAGCCGCCTTGCGCAAATCGTATGCCGACGGCATTGCCTGGGCTGACGCCAAAAACGTGTTGTTCGAACGTATCGACCGCGAAATTGCACCCATGCGCGAAGCCTACCTCGACCTGATCAGCCACCCGGCGCGCATTGAAGACATTCTGCTGGCCGGTGCCGTCAAGGCACGCAAGCTGGCTACGCCATTCATGGGGCGCTTGCGCCACGCCGTTGGCTTGCGCGACCTGCGAGTGCAAGCCACAACCAAAGCAGCCAAAAGCACCAAAGCCAACCTGCCCGCCTTCAAGCAATACCGCGAAACCACCGGCCAGTTCCACTTCAAACTGGTGGATGCACAGGGTCGCCTGCTGCTGCAAAGCCACGGTTTTGATTCGCCCAAGGACGCCGGCAAGGCCATTGGCCTGCTTCAACAACAAGGCATTGCTGCGTTGTCGGGGCTTGCTACCCAGATTGATGTAGCCAAAGATGTCACCTTGGAAGAAGTTGGCACTGCACTGCAGCAGCTGATTGACGCAGCGGCCGGCTAGGTAACGCTTCGCAGTCGGGTGGCTGGTAGAATCGCACTCGATTGAGTCCCGGAGAGGTGGCAGAGTGGCCGAATGTACCTGACTCGAAATCAGGCGTACCGCAAGGTACCGTGGGTTCGAATCCCACCCTCTCCGCCAATCATGATGTGTGCCCCGCGTGTTTTGCCCGGCGCTGCTAAGCTCAGCCCATGCCGGATACCAGTCTCTCCCAACTGTTCGCCCAACGCCCATTCATCCGGTTCTGGTTGGCTCGTCTGGCCGGGGTTTCGGCCAACCAGATGCTCATGGTCGCTGTTGCCTGGCACATGTATGACATCACCTCCAGCGCCTGGGATCTGGGCCTGGTCGGCCTCTTCCAGTTCGTACCCGCTCTGCTGATGACGCTGCCCGCAGGGCATGCGGCCGACCGGCTGCATCGGGGGCGCATTTTTGCGGCCTGCATGTTGATCCAGGCGGTGGTGGCTGTGCTGCTGGTAGCCGCCACCCACGGTGGTTTTGCCACGCGTGAGTTGATCCTGGGCATCTCGGTCATGCTGGGCATCACCCGCTCCTTCCAGATGCCTGCGCAGCAGTCGCTCACGCCGCTGCTGGTTCCACAGGATTTGCTTCAACGGGCCATCGCGCTCAGCTCCAGCGGCATACAGGCGGCCATCATTTGCGGGCCCGCCGTGGGCGGCCTGCTTTACACGCATGGCGCCACCACGGTGTATGTGTGCTGCGCCATCCTGCTGTTGCTGGCGTGTGGTCTCACGCTGACCGTGCACTACGCGCATCGCCCTTCCACGCTGGCAGCCAACTGGGGCACGGTGCTGGCTGGCGTGTCGTTTGTGTGGAACCGCAAGGTCATCCTGGGTGCCACATCGCTTGATTTGTTCGCCGTGCTGCTGGGCGGCGCCACGGCGCTGCTGCCCATTTACGCGCGGGATATTTTGCACACCGGGCCTGCGGGGCTGGGGCTTTTGCGCGCGGCACCTGCCGTGGGCGCGCTGGTCACATCGCTGATACTCATTCGCTGGCCCATGCGGCGTCAGGTTGGTTATCGCCTGCTGGCCGCGGTGGCGGTGTTCGGTCTGGCTACCGTGGTATTTGGCCTGTCTACGCATTTCGGGCTGTCGCTGGTCGCGCTGGCCATCACCGGCGCTGCCGACAACATCAGCGTGGTGACCCGGCAGACATTGGTGCAGTTGGAAACCCCCGACGAGATGCGCGGCCGCGTCGCGGCGGTCAGCTCCATCTTCATCGGGGCATCCAACCAGCTCGGAGAATTCGAATCCGGCGCAACGGCTGCCTTGTTCGGCCCGGTCAGCTCGGTAGTGATTGGCGGGGTAGGCACGATGCTGGTGGCGGCCACGTGGCTAAGGCTGTTTCCTGCGCTGGCCCGGCGAGATCACATGGGCTGAACCGTGCCGGCCAGCATGTCCACAAAATTTTTCGCCGTTTCGCAAATTTCTCACACTTACCCGAACCTGCTTGGACCCTGATTCCAGAATGATCAAGACGGCCGGTTACAGTTAAAGGACTTCTGCACCCACACCATGAAACCGACTCACCAAGAACCGCTTCCGCAAAGCGGCGCCTCCACCGACCCTGCCGCATTGGAACGTGCAGAACTCCCGCAACCGGAAGTGATTGAGCGCGACCCTGAAACGGGCTGGGGCATGTGGAACGAAGCGGTTTCCTTTCAGGAAAGCCGGTCGATGGAGTCCTACGCAGACACCATGCCGTCCCAACTGGCACCGCTTTTTCAACCGGCGGTCGCCGTCAAGATGCAACCAC
>JAABRC010000120.1 GCA_011391115.1 Candidatus Egaibacter danicus
CATCGGCCACAGCACCGAGCAGCGCGCCACCTCGGCCACGTCGCTGGCTGAACTGAGATCCGAGTTGATCGCTCTGGGTGGCGCCTATGCCGAAAGCCTGTCGCGGGACCGGGCCGTGCGCCTGGCGTTGAACCAGGTCATGAGCGATGAGTCGGCAGCACTGCTGGACGGTGCTGAAGTGGCTTTCTTCCCGCCAGTGACTGGCGGGTGAGCTGCAACTGATCGGCGAAACCCGCGCCGATCAGGTTTTCTCCAGGAGTTTCAAAATGTTTGCTGCGCCCTGAGGCGTGGCCGCCATCATCGGCGCACGCACCTCGCCTGACATCAGGCCTTGATGGGCCAGCACCGCCTTGATCAACGCCGGATTGGGTTCCGCAAACAGGCCTTCGATGAGCGGCAGCAAGGGCATCCAGAGCTGCCGCGCGGCCTGCAATTGGCCGGCCTGGAGCAGCTGCAACACACGTGCAACCCGGTCCGTATGTACATGCGCACTGGCTGAGATGGCGCCCGCGCCACCCAGCGCGGTAGTGCTGAAAATCTGCGTGTCTTCACCGGCAAGCACCTGCAGTTGGCCGTCGGCAATCAGCGCCTGTGTCTTGTGCGCGTCGCCGCCGCAGTCCTTGATAGCCTGAATATTCGGGTGGCGTGACAGCTTTTGCAGTGTGTCGCAGTCGATGCGCGCGCCGGTGCGGTAAGGAATGTCGTAGATGATCACCGGCACGCGACAGGCGTCGGCAATGGTTTCAAACCAGAGCCGCAAACCCGGCTGCGACGGCCGGATATACAGCGGCGCGGGCACCAGCAGACCGGCGACAGGCTTGCTGCCCAGCACCCGAACCCACGCCAGCATCTGCGGCAGGTGGTAGCCAGAGACACCCATGATGACGGGCCGGCCACCGGATGCGGCCAGCACGGTATCCAGCACCGCCAGTTGTTCGGCCTCATCCAGCGCAGCCGCCTCGCCGGTGGAGCCGCAGGCGACGAACCCCGAGGCACCTTCACTCCCAAGCTTCTTGACCAGCCGATGCAGGGCGGGGTGATCAACCTGCCCGTCCTTGAAAGGGGTGACCAGTGCAATCCAGAGGCCGGAGAAAACACGGTTGGGAGAATGAATGGAATCAGACACGCGACATTTCCTTTGAAAAAATGACCGATGACGTTACCGTCAGCAGCATGCGCGCGGAGAACCAAAACCAGGAAGGGGAAAAGTTTGGCAGTTCCATCGCTCATCTGAGGACGGAACCGCAGCTCCGGTCAGATGAGCCTGGGTTTCCTGCATTTGCTGGCGCACGCGCAGACCGCGTCCACACCAGAAGGTGCGAAGCGTGATGCGAATGACGTTGCAGCAAACATCCGGGTATCTTAGCACTGGCACAATCCGGAAATGGACTCCGCCCTCACGAACCCCGCACGCGTCGTCATCCAGACCGCTGATTTCAATCTCGCCACCGAGATCGAAGCCCTGCGCGCCAGCGACAAGCGCGTTGGCGCGGTTTGCAGCTTTGTCGGCACCGTGCGGGATCGCAATGACGGCCAGTCCGTCAGCACGATGGAACTGGAGCACTACCCCGGCATGACCGAAAAGTCGATTGAAGCCATGATCGATGAGGCTCATCTGCGCTTCAACATTTTCGGTGCACGCGTTATTCACCGCGTGGGCCTGCTGCAGCCACTGGATCAGGTGGTGATGGTGGCCGTCACGTCGTCGCACCGGGGTGAGAGTTTTCAGGCCTGCGAATTCCTGATGGACTACCTGAAAACCCAGGCACCCTTCTGGAAAAAAGAGCAGACGCCTGAAGGTGCTCGCTGGGTGGACGCCCGCGTGACCGACGACGCTGCATTGGCCAAATGGGGGCTGAAGCTCTCCAATCTGCCGGCGGTGTAAACGGCGGTATCTCAGGTGCAGAGGGTAGCGGGCGCCTTCAGCCGCTGTTCGAGCCACTGCAGCAACATGCGCACGCGAGGCAGGTCAATTCGGTTGTTCGGCACCAGCGCCTTGAGCCAGATATCCGGCAATTTCAGTTCCGGCAATATTTCAACCAGTTCCCCACTGCGAATGGCGGGCGCTGCCAGGTAATCAGCCAGCACGCTGATGCCCAGCCCCGACACTGTGGCTTGACATAAAGCCACGCCATCATTGGTTTTGAGTTTGGGCCGCACGTCAACACCAACCTGTCCCTGCGGGCTCTGAAATTCCCAACGTGAGCCCGACGTGGTGAAGACCAGGCATTCGTGATCAATCAACTCTGCCGCCTGCTGCGGCGTGCCACGGCGGGCCAGGTAGGCGGGCGATGCACACAACCGCCGCCGGATGGGGCTGAGCGGATGGTCCTTCACCTGACCATACAGCTCGGGCAGGGCGCCGATAGCCAGATCAAAACCTTCTTCCACCGGGTTGACCGAGCGATCTGCCAGCACCACGTCCATACTGATGCGCGGTTGCTCCTGCAGAAACTGGTTCAGCATCTCGCTGAGGTACAGCGTGCCCAGTGTGGTGGGAATCTTGATGCGGATGTGCCCCTCCAGATCGCCGCTGGCCTGTGCCATGCCCGCCAGCATCTCCTCCATCTGCCGCACCAGTTGGCGTACCGTGGGCAGATACCGTTCGCCCACGTCAGTGAGCGTCAGTTTGCGGGTGGTGCGGATAAACAGCGGCGCCCGGATACGCCATTCCAGCTGGTCAATGCGCTTGGAAACCACTGACGGCACCAAGTCTGACCGACGAGCCGCTTCAGAAAAACTGCCTGTATCCGCCGTAACGACGAAGGCTTTGAGGTTGGCTAGCATGTCCATGATTTATCTCGATATGGAAAAAGTAAACCAGTAATTTTTAGTATTGTTATCCATATCGGTCTTAATTAAGATGGGTTGGAATTACAAGGAGACATCGTGGAACCAACGCCACCCGCCACCCGCCCGTCCACCCAAATGGGCTATCAGCGCATTGCAACCGAAGAAGCCTTTGCGCCACCGGAAATGCTGGACATCTACCGCAAGTTGCTGGCGCACAGCGATGTTGACCCCGGCTTCAAAGGCTTGATGGGTTTTTACATGAGCAGCCCCAGCGCCCGTGCCCAGCACATCATGCGTTGCCTGCAGGACCTTGATCAGGTTCGCCTGCAGCACATGGACGAGGCCGGTATTGACCGCCAGGTGATCGCGCTCACAGCGCCTGGCGTTCAGGTCATGGACAAGGCCACCGCCGTGTCGTTCAGCCGCCTGGCCAACGACCAGCTGGCCGAGGCCGTGCGCCGCCACCCAACGCGTTTCACAGGCATGATCGCCGTCGCTCCGCAGGACCCTGCAGCAGCAGCCAAAGAAATCGAGCGCGGGGTCACAAAGCTGGGCATGAATTCCGTCATCATCAATTCGCATACGCAGGGCGAGTATTTGTCGGACAGCAAATTCTGGGACATCTTTGCTGCTGCCGAGGCACACCATGTGCCTATCTACCTGCACCCCAACTCGTTGCCGCGCAACATGATCCAGCCGTTTCAGGAATGTGGTCTGGATGGCGCCATCTACGGCTTTGGCGTGGAAACGGGCCTGCACGCGCTGCGCATCATCACCGCTGGCGTGTTTGACCGATTCCCCAAGCTGCAGATGATCATCGGCCACATGGGTGAGGCCCTGCCGTTCTGGGCCTACCGGCTGGACTATATGCACCGCGCCACCGTGGCGTCGAACCGGTACGAAAGCGTCAAGCCACTGAAGAAAAAACCCAGCGACTACCTGCGAGAGAACTTTTACATCACCAACAGCGGCGTGGCGTGGGAACCCGCCATCAAGTTCACCCAGTCCGTCATTGGGGTGGACCGTGTTTTGTACGCCATGGACTACCCATACCAGTACGCGGTGGACGAGGTGGTCGCCATGGACAACATGCAGATGAGCGCGCAAGACAAGAAGAAGTTTTTCCAGTCCAATGCAGAGACCGTATTCAAGATCAAGAGCTGATCCGAAGAGCGAACCGAAAAAATATAGTAGACCCCCCTCAGGAGACCAACATGACATTCACCCCCTTCAAAACCACTGTAGGCTTGCTGGCGCTGGCCTTTTCGCTGGCAGTGCCCGCGCAGACCTGGCCCAGCCAGTCCATCAAGATCATCGTGCCGTTCACACCGGGTACCGGCATGGACACCATCGCCCGCGCCGTGTCGCCCAAACTCAGCGAGCGGCTGGGCCAGCCGGTGGTGGTGCAGAACATGCCGGGTGCCAGCGGCAATATCGGGGCTGACGCCGTAGCCAAAGCCAATGCCGACGGCTACACCGTGCTGATGGGCGCCAACACCATGCTGATGGCTTCGCAACTCTACAAAAACGTACCGTTCAACCCGGTGAAGGACTTTTCGTCCGTGTCCATGGCCGCCTGGGGCACGCTGATGCTGGTGGCCAACCCGAAGACTGGCATCAAATCCATGGCCGAGCTGGTGGCTGCTGCCAAAGCCAGACCCGGCTCCATCAATTACGGCTCGCCCGGCGTGGGCACGCCGCACCACATGGCCATGGAGCTTTTCAAAACGAAAACCGGCTTGTTCATGCTGCACGTGCCTTACCGCGGTACTGCGGGCTACACGCAGGACCTGTTGTCGGGTGAGTTGATGGTCGGTTTTCTCCCGGTGCATATCGCCCAGGGTTTTGTGACCACTGGCAAACTGACAGCCCTCGCGGTTGGCAGCCCCAAACGGCACCCGGTCGCACCCGGCGTCGCGACCTTCGACGAACTGGGCGTGAAGGGCGTTGACGTAGACCTCTGGTACGCTTTTTTTGCACCCGGCAAGACACCTTCCCCGGTGGTGAACCGGCTGAACGCCGAAATCACGGCCATCCTCAAGCAGCCGGAAATCCGTGACCTGCTGGGACGCGCCGGTATGGACGCCGCTACTTCCACCCCTGACGAACTCACCACACTGGTCAACAAGGACTATCCGCGCTGGGGCGAAGTGATCCAGCGCAACGGCATCACCGCGGAATGACGCCTTTGACGTCTCCAGTGCCCTGTATTGCCGTTGTTGGTGGCGGCATTGCGGGGCTGGGCTTTGCACTGGCGCTGCACCAGCGGGGTATGGCCTGCGATGTGTATGAAAGCGTGCCCGAGGTGCGCGAGCTGGGCGTGGGCATCACGCTGTTGCCGCACGCCATGCGTGAGCTCGCAAGCCTGGGTCTTCAGGCTGAGCTGGAAGCCGTGGGCATTGAAAACCTGGAGAGTGTGTTCTTCAACCGCTTTGGCCAGTTCATTTACCGGGAGCCCCGCGGTCGCCATGCGGGTTATCCGCTGCCCGAAGTCGGCATCCATCGGGGCAAGCTGCACCGCATCCTGTTTGACGCCGCTGTACAGCGTCTGGGTGCCGGCCGCATCCACACCAACCATCGCTGCACCGGTGTCACGCAGGGCGCAGCCAGTGCCACGGTGCATTTTGTGCAAGGCAATGATGGCGCGCCATTACCCTGCGTCAACGCCGATGTGGTGGTGGCCTGCGACGGCGTTCACTCCGCAGTGCGTCGGCAGTTCTACCCGGATGAACAAGTGGCGTTCGCAGGTATCAACACCTGGCGCGGCGTGACAAGGCACAAGCCCATCCTCACCGGCAAAAGCTACATGCGGGTGGGCTCCATCAAAACCGGCAAGATGGTGATTTACCCCATCGTTGACAACATCGATGCATATGGCAACCAGCTCATCAACTGGATGGCCGAGATCGAAGGCAGCAGCGCGAGCATGAACGACTGGAACCGTGGCGGAAAAGTGGAAGACTTCATCTCCATCTTTGCCGGCTGGAAGTTTGACTGGCTCGATGTGCCCGCCCTGATCCGCAACGCAGACCAGATTCTGGAATACCCCATGGTGGACAAGGACCCGGTAGCGCAATGGACCTTTGGGCGGGTGACCTTGATGGGCGATGCCGCGCACCCCATGTACCCCCGGGGGTCAAACGGTTCTGCGCAGGCGCTGATTGACGGGCGCACGCTGGCCGATGAGTTGGCCGCCGGGCTGGCCCGCCAGGCTGACCCGGTCATGGCGCTTCAGGCCTATGAGGAGAAACGGCGCGAGGTGACGGCGCGCATCGTGCAAACCAACCGCAGCATGCCGCCAGACTTCATCAACATTCGGGTGGACGAGCTCAGTGGCGACAAGCCCTTCCGGCATATTGACGATTTGATCAGCCAGGC
>JAABRC010000121.1 GCA_011391115.1 Candidatus Egaibacter danicus
CGCTTGATGCCTTTACGGCCGTGGGAGGCCATCACGATCAAGTCACATTTCTGTTTTTTTGCCGCGGAGACGACTGCATCCGACACCAGATCGGACTTCACGGTGATTGCTTTGACGACAACGCCTTTGCCTTCAGCAAGTTTCTTCACCGCGTCAACGATGGTTTGTCCATCCATGGCCCACTGCTTTTCAACCCGGCTGATTTCGCTGACGGGCAATGCAAGACCGCCCTCAAAGTAGCTTTGCGGGTATCTTGGGACTACTTTCAGGGCGACCAACTCGGCGCCGCATAGTGCGGCCATTGCAATGGCGCTGTTGACGGCCTTTTTGGACAGGCTGGAACCGTCGGTTGCTACCAGAATACGCTTGTACATAGTCGCTCCTAAAATGTAATATGGTACAGCTTACACGTCGGATATGGCCACGCTTTGATATGTATCAAGTATCAGGATGATCCAGTCCGGCACACTTCAACCTCATGTTCCCAGCCGCTTTTGTATTGCCTGAGAAGTTTGCGACTGTGGAAGCTTCTACGGAACTACCTGCGCCTGCTCCCAGCGGAAAAGAAGCCTTGAGACTGCTGGATGATCCACATGAGTGGAGTGCATTCAGTCGGGTTTGTGGTCCCGACCCCGCGCTTTGGGAGTCCAGTGTGGTGATCGAAGGCATGCACTGCGCCGCTTGTTCGCTGACGGTCGAGGAGGCTCTTGGCAGGGTGCCAGGCGTTGTCAGCGCCCAGGTCAGCGCCGGTAGTCATCGGGCACGCGTCGTATGGTCGGCCTCGAAGGTCAGTCCTTCCGGATGGATGCAGGCCGTTGCTGATAGTGGCTACCGCGCAGTGCCAGCAAACGATGTGTTTGCCAGCGAGCGTCGCAAGGTTGAAACCCGAAAAGCCCTCTGGCGCTGGCTGGTTGCAGGCCTATGCATGATGCAGGTGATGATGTACGCGTGGCCCGCTTACATTGCTCAACCCGGTGACCTGACCGGTGAGATGGAGCAATTGCTGCGCTGGGCGTCCTGGGTTCTCACATTGCCTGTGATTCTGTTTTCCTGCGGGCCTTTTTTCAGGAATGCCCTGCGTGATGTTGCGCAGACCCGCATCAGCATGGATCTGCCAGTGGCGCTGGGTATGGCTATTACCTTTGCGGTGAGCACGGCAGGCACGTTTCAACCAGAAGGCGTGTTCGGCCAGGAGGTCTATTTCGACTCCCTCACCATGTTCGTCTTTTTCCTGCTGACCGGGCGCTGGCTGGAACTTCGATTGCGGGACCGTACGGCAGGGGCTCTTGAAGCGCTGATGAACCGCCTTCCTGACAGTGTGGAACGTCTGCAGCCCGGTGGCCAGTTTGAGCGTGTGGCGGTGCGCCGGTTGGTGGTTGGTGACCTGGTCCGGGTGCATCCGGGTGAGGCTTTCTCCGCAGATGGGGTTATTGAGCAGGGGTCTACCCAGGTGGACGAGGCATTGCTGACCGGAGAATCACGTCCGGTAACACGCGGCGCCGGAGCACTGGTCGTTGCAGGCAGTCACAACCTGAGCGCTACCGTTCAGGTGCGGGTGCAATCTATTGGGTCGGACACCCGGTTTGCGCAAATCGTTGCGCTGATGGAAAGCGCCTCGGCCACCAAGCCGCAAGGGGCGCAACTGGCGGATCGACTTGCAAAGCCTTTTTTGGTGACCGTCTTGCTCGCGGCGATTGCTGCCTGCGCATGGTGGTGGAGCCGCGACCCTGGTCATGCACTGATGGTGGCGGTAGCTGTGCTGGTGGTTACCTGTCCGTGTGCACTGTCCCTGGCTACGCCTGCGGCCATGCTGGCTGCTGCTGGATCACTGGCACGCAGCGGTGTGCTGGTGCGCAGATTACAGGCGTTTGAAAGTCTGGCCACCGTGGATACCCTGGTGTTTGACAAGACCGGTACCCTGACGCGGGATGCGATGGTTTTGGGTTCGGTTGAGACGCGTTCCGGGGTTTCACCTGACGAAGCCGTTGCCATGGCGGCGGCCCTGGCAGAGCACTCCCTGCATCCTGTCTCAAGGGCGTTGAGTCTGGCCGCACAACATCGAGCGGGTGGTGGCGTGAAGTCCCGGAGTCTGGTCTGTGATGCCGTTGTCGAAACGTCCGGGGAGGGCGTCGCTGGCGCAGTGATCGACAAACGGCCAGACGCGAATGCAGAGCCCATCTCCCTCAAGTTGGGGTCTGCGCGTTTTTGCGGTGTTTCGTCTACCAAAACCGGAGGCTTGCAGGCATACCTGAGCGACGGCAAGGGTTTGGTGGCCACATTCGGACTGATGGAAGACATTCGCCCGGAGGCCCGCGCTGTAGTCAAACAGTTGAAGGACGACGGGGTTTCTGTGCATATGTTATCGGGCGACAACCCGGCATCGGTTGCGCGCGTGGCAGAGCTGGCGGGAATTTCCAGCGCAAAGAGTACCTGCTCACCTGGCGACAAGCTCAACTTTCTGCGTAACCTGCAGGCTTCAGGGCACAAAGTGGCCATGGTGGGTGATGGCCTGAATGATGGACCTGTTCTTGCCGGTGCCAATGTGTCGTTCGCGTTTGGTCGGGCGGTACCGCTGGCGCAGGCGCAGGCCGATTTCGTGGTGCTTGGCGATAGCCTCATGAACGTGGTTCAGACGCTGAAGCTGGCCCGACGTACACTGGCAATCGTTCGCCAGAATCTGTGGTGGGCACTGATTTACAACGCGGCCTGCATCCCGCTGGCTGTTGTCGGATTCCTGCCCGCTTGGCTGGCTGGATTGGGCATGGCGGCCAGTTCACTGCTGGTCGTTCTCAATGCGTTGCGGCTGGCCCGTGGTGTGCAAAACACTCCTCTTGGGGTGCTCAAGGAAGCTTGATGGACATTCTGTATTTGTTGATTCCCCTGTCTGTCGTCCTCGTTTTTTTCATATTGGGCGGGCTGTGGTGGGCTATTGATCGCGGTCAGTTTGAGGATATCGAGGGTGAAGGGGAACGAATTCTGAAGGATTCTTAAGAATTTTCGCCTGCATTTGATTTGTGTCAACCCGAGGCACCTTGCCCCGAAAGACACTTCGAACCGAAGTAAACGAAGAAGAGGTAAAAAATGGCATTTTCTAACCAGCAGGCGACTGTCTACAACGATACCGTTGTGCGGCAATTCGCCATCATGACGGTCGTCTGGGGTGTAGTGGGCATGCTGGTCGGCGTGATCATTGCGGCCCAGTTAACCTGGCCGGAGTTGAATTTCGGTATTTCCTGGCTGAGTTATGGTCGATTGCGGCCATTGCATACCAACGCGGTGATTTTTGCGTTTGGTGGTTGCGGTTTGTTTGCTGCTGCCTACTATGTTGTGCAACGCACCTGTCAGGTGCGGCTGTTTGGCGACAAACTGGCCGCCTTTACCTTTTGGGGTTGGCAACTTGTGATTCTGGCCGCTGCGATTTCCCTGCCGCTGGGATTTACCCAAGGCAAGGAGTACGCCGAACTGGAATGGCCGATTGATATCCTGATCACGCTGGTCTGGGTTTCTTTTGCCATTGTGTTCTTTGGAACCGTCGGCACCCGCAAGGTTAAACATATCTATGTGGCCAACTGGTTCTTCGGTGCCTTCATTCTGGCGGTGGCAATCCTGCACCTGGTTAACAGTGCAGCCATCCCTGCTGGCATGATGAAGTCTTATTCGGCTTACGCGGGTGTTCAGGACGCCATGGTTCAATGGTGGTACGGCCACAATGCGGTGGGCTTCTTCCTGACCGCTGGATTCCTGGGCATGATGTATTACTTCATCCCCAAACAGGCGGGTCGTCCTGTCTACAGCTATCGCTTGTCTATCGTTCACTTCTGGGCGCTGATCTTCACCTACATGTGGGCGGGTCCTCACCATCTGCACTACACCGCGCTGCCTGACTGGACCCAGTCCGTCGGTATGGTGTTCTCCCTGATTCTGCTGGCTCCCAGCTGGGGCGGCATGATCAACGGCATCATGACGCTGTCTGGCGCGTGGCACAAGCTGCGTGACGATCCCATCCTGCGCTTCCTGATTGTGTCACTGTCCTTCTACGGCATGTCCACTTTCGAAGGCCCGATGATGTCCATCAAGACAGTCAACGCCTTGAGCCATTACACCGACTGGACTGTAGGCCACGTGCACTCCGGTGCTTTGGGCTGGGTCGGTTTGGTCACCATGGGTTCGATGTATTACCTGATCCCGCGCCTGTTCGGTCAGAAACAGATGTATAGCGTCAAGGCCATTGAGGTGCATTTCTGGACCGCCACTATTGGTATCGTGATCTACATCGCAGCCATGTGGATTGCCGGCGTGATGCAGGGCCTGATGTGGCGCGCTGTCAACGCCGACGGCACCCTGACCTATACCTTTGTGGAGTCCGTCAAGGCAACCTTCCCCTTCTATGTGCTGCGGTTGACCGGTGGTTTGCTCTATTTGAGCGGCATGCTGATCATGCTGTGGAACGTGCTGAAAACGGCCACTGCCGGACGTGCGGTGAGTGTCAACATTCCCGCTGCAGTCGCACACGCTTGACAAGGACCACATCATGGCAAACAACAATTCAAAATCCGGCATCTCGCACGAGATGATTGAGACCAACAATTTCCTGATGATTGTCCTCATCCTTCTGGTTCTGCTGGTGGGTGGGTTGGTGGAAATCGTTCCGCTTTTCTTCCAGAAGTCCACCACTGAGCCGATCAAGGGCATTCAGCCCTATACGGCTCTGCAACTGGCTGGGCGGGATGTTTACGTCCGCGAAGGCTGCTACAACTGCCATTCACAGATGATTCGTCCTTTCCGCGCTGAAACATTGCGCTATGGTCACTACTCGGTGGCTGGTGAGTCCGTATATGACCATCCCTTCCAGTGGGGAAGCAAGCGCACGGGGCCAGATCTGGCGAGGGTGGGTGGCAAATACAGTGATGAATGGCATCGCATTCATCTGGTGAACCCGCGTGACGTGGTTCCCGAGTCCAATATGCCGGCTTATCCCTGGCTTGAAAAGAGCGCGGTAGACGCCGCCTCAATGCCAGCTCACATGAAGGCCCTGCGTACGGTGGGCGTACCTTATACCGACGAGCAAATCGCCAAGTCGGTCGAAGAACTCAAGGGCAAGACGGAGCTGGAAGCCACCATTGCTTACCTGCAGGTCTTGGGCTTGGCTCTCAAATAAGGCAAGGAGCAAACCATGGATATCAATACCCTTCGGTCCATTGCAACGGTGGCAAGTTTTGTGACTTTTCTTGGCATCGTCTGGTGGGCTTGGTCCAGGCGGCGTTCCGCGGACTTTTCTGAAGCTGCCAACCTGCCTTTCGAGCAGGACTGAGACTCTCCGAATAAGGAATAAAAATGAGTGACTTCACAAGTAACTTCTGGTCAATTTATGTCACGGCTATAACGGTGGTAGGTATCGTCGCCTGCGCGCTGTTGCTGTGGTTCAGCGGCAAGGCGAAAGCTATGACCGCTCATGACAACACCACGGGCCACGTTTGGGACGGTGACCTGCGGGAAATGAATAACCCCCTGCCTCGCTGGTGGGTATGGCTGTTCGTTATCACCATCGTGTTCGCTCTTGTCTACCTGGCCATGTACCCTGGTTTGGGCAACTTTGCGGGCAAGCTGGGCTGGACGCAAGCTGGTCAGTATCAGGCAGAAGTTGACAAGGGCAACCGCGAAGTGGCCCCGCTTTACGCCAAGTTCACGGCCATGAAACCTGAAGACGTGTCACGAGATCCCCAGGCCAAGGCCATTGGTGAGCGCCTGTTCATGAACAACTGCTCACAGTGCCACGGCTCAGATGCGCGCGGTGGCAAGGGTTTCCCCAACCTGACTGATGCAGATTGGCTGCACGGTGGCGCACCTGAAAAAATCAAGGAAACACTGGCCTTGGGGCGCATCGGCAACATGCCTCCTATGGGTGCTGCTGTGGGTACGTCTGACGATGTCAAAAATGTGGCCAACTATGTGCTGAGCCTGTCCAACAGCCCGCATGATTCTGTCAAGGCTGCACTGGGTAAGTCCAAATTCGTGGTGTGCGCCGCCTGTCACGGCATGGATGGGAAAGGCAATCCGGCTTTGGGTGCTCCCAACCTGACCGATGACGTCTGGCTTCATGGCTATGGCGAAAATGCAGTGATTGCCATGGTGAAC
>JAABRC010000122.1 GCA_011391115.1 Candidatus Egaibacter danicus
CTCGGCAAAAATGGAACTGGCAATACTCGGAATAATGGCCGCCACCATACTGGACTGCCCGGTGGCCAGCATGCCGGCCTGTTTATTGGGTGTATAGCCCGTCTCGGCGAGGGCAGCGCTAATCCTGCACGCCGTCTCCGGCGCAACCAGTTGTGGTGACCTCATGAAGCGTGAGACAGTCATGGTCGTCACACCGGCACGCTTGGCTACGGTAGCCTGCGTCGCGCGCCCGTGGCCGCGCCCGGCGCGGTTTCGACTTGGCAATTCCGGGTCAACTTCAAGTGATATAGATGAATTTTTAGGGTTTATCACGATGACAAATTAGGCAAGCATTGTTAATGTTAGCGCTAACACAAATTTTGCCAATTAGTGAAAACACCCATCAAGTCACTTGCCGACCTTCGCTCCCGTCGCTGGTTTGCCGACAATGGCATGCGTGGCTTTGCGCATCGTCAACGCATGCAACAGCAAGGTGTACGTCGCGAGGACGTGATGGAGCGGCCCATCGTCGCCATCATCAACACCTGGAGCGATCTTTCGCCGTGTCACGCCCACCTGCGCGAGCGTGCAGAAAGTGTCAAAAAGGGCATCCTGATGGCGGGCGGCTACCCGGTTGAGCTCCCCGCCATGAGCCTGGGCGAGGTCATGGTGAAACCAACCACCATGCTGTACAGAAACTTTCTGGCCATGGAGGTGGAAGAGCTGCTGCGAAGCCTGCCTTGTGACGGTGCGGTGTTGCTGGCTGGCTGCGACAAAACCACGCCGGGCACGGTGATGGGCGCCATCAGCATGGACATCCCCACCATTTTCTGTCCCGCGGGGCCCATGCTCAATGACCGCCATGTTCAAAACGGCGTCAGCCGAAATATTGGAGCCGGCACCCATACCCGCATGTTTTGGGATGACTATCAGGCGGGCAAGCTGGATGCTGCAGAACTGATAGCGCTTGAAGCAAGAATGACCAGGGCCCCCGGCACCTGCAACACCATGGGAACAGCTTCAACCATGACAGCATTGGTTGAAGCAATGGGCTTGGCATTACCGGGCTCCACCAGTATTCCAGCCATGGATTCAGCCCATATCCGCATGGCAACCGATTGCGGCGAACGCATCGTTGGCATGGTGTGGGAAGACCTCAAACCATCCCGATTGCTCACCCGTGGATCTTTTCAAAATGCAATGGCGGTGCAAATGGCGTTGGGCGGCTCAACCAACGCGGCAGTCCACATCATTGCGATGGCCCGACGTGCCGGCATTGCGCTGACGCTGGCTGACCTTGATGTGATGGGGCGACGCGTGCCGGTTCTGGCCAATCTGTTCCCAAGTGGCGACCGGTTAATGGAAGATTTTTACTATGCTGGCGGTTTGCCGGCCTTGATGAAAACCATCGAATCCGAACTTTGCGCAAATGCGTTGACAGTCACCGGTCAAACCATGATGGCCAACATCGCAACGGCAAAAGTCCAGGATGAAACCGTGATCCGGCCACTCAGTAATCCGGTTAGCCCTGCTGGCGCACTGGCAGTGCTGCATGGCAATCTGGCGCCACATGGCGCCGTGATCAAGCCCAGCGCCGCCAGTGAGACACTTCTTAAGCACTCAGGCAGGGCGCTCGTTTTTGACAACCAGCCTGACATGCTCAGAGCAATGGCCGACGAGTCGCTGGATTGTGATGAAAACACCGTGCTGGTGCTGCGCAATGCTGGACCCGTCGGAGCACCTGGCATGCCCGAATGGGGCAACCTGCCCATTCCCAAGAAACTCCTGAAAACTGGTGTACGAGACATGCTGCGTTTGTCCGACGCACGCATGAGTGGCACCCACTACGGAACCTGCGTGCTGCACATTTCTCCCGAAAGCGCTGTCGGCGGACCACTGGCCCTTGTCCAGACCGGCGACACCATTGAACTGGATGTTGCTCAACGCAGGCTGCACCTGAATGTGAGCGAGGATGTCCTGGCACAGCGTCGGTTGGAATGGAAAGCGCCGGTGCAAACCCATCAACGCGGCTACGCCCAGCTCTACCAGCGCCACGTGACCCAGGCGCACGAAGGCTGCGATTTTGACTTCCTTCAGGGGACTGCACCTACTCCTGAGCCCGTTATTTTTTGAAACCACACCATGCAAAACCCTTTCAAAGCCCTGCTTGCACGAAAAGACTTTCCCGGTGGTTACGCCGTTGGTTCATGGATCATGTCTGCCAGCCCGGTCGTCGCCGAAGCCATGGGTTGTGCAGGTTTCGACTGGGGCGTGGTAGACATGGAGCACACGCCCCTGGATCAAATGGATTTGATCCACATGTTGCAGGCTATTGCTGGTACGTCCATGCTGCCAATCACACGTGTGCCCTGGAATGACGCGGTTATGGTTAAGCGGGTGCTGGATGCAGGCGCTCAAACCCTCATGTTCCCCTACATACAGTCTGCCGAAGAGGCACGCCGTGCCGTCGCAGCAACCAAATACGCCCCTCAAGGTGTGCGGGGCATGGCGGGCATGAGCCGAGGCTCACGTTTTGGTACCGTGAAAGACTATTTCAAGGTAGCAAACGATGCGGTCAGCGTCCTCCTCCAGATTGAAACACCCGAGGCAATGGCCAACATTGAGGAAATCGCGTCTGTGCCAGGCGTTGATTCACTCTTCTTCGGTCCTGGCGATCTCAGTGGAGCCATGGGTCACACGGGCAACCTGATGCATGAAGATGTTGTCAAGCTCATGGCTGACGGCGTCAGGCGTTGCCATGCCATGGGCAAATCGGTGGGTACAGTTGGCGGTACGCCCGAAGCCGTAGCCATTTACAGAGCTTCGGGCTTTGACTACATTGGCTGCGCCTCTGATCTGGGCTTGATGATGCGTAACTGCGCAGCAGTTTTGTCCACCATCCGGTCCCAGAACATCGTGGTCCAGTCCCAGGGTTATTGACATGGCCAGCGTCGAGCTCAAACAGGTCGTCAAGTCGTATGACGGCAAAAACAACGTCATTCACGGGATTGACCTTGAAATACGCCATGGCGAATTTGTGGTGTTTGTCGGCCCCAGTGGTTGCGGCAAGTCCACCCTGCTTCGCATGATCGCAGGACTGGAATCCATCACCGGTGGTGATGTGGTGATCGACGGCAGACGCGTCAATGACGAACCACCCCGCAATCGGGACATCGCGATGGTGTTCCAGGACTATGCGCTGTATCCGCACAAAAGCCTGTATGACAACATGGCGTTTGGCCTGCGCTTGCGCAAGACGTCTGAAGAGGAGATCAACAGAAGAGTCATGGACGCTGCCAGGTTGCTGAAAATCGAGCACATGCTGGATCGCAAACCTGCCGCCCTGTCCGGGGGACAACGACAGCGTGTTGCAATCGGACGTGCCATCGTGCGCCAGCCCAAAGTGTTTCTCTTTGATGAACCGTTAAGCAACCTTGATGCGCAACTGCGGGGAGAGATGCGCACCGAGATCAAGAAGTTGCATCAACGTCTGGGCGCCACCATCATCTATGTAACACACGACCAGGTTGAGGCGATGACCCTCGCTGACCGTATTGCTGTCTTGAGCGCGGGCAGGACGATGCAGTATGCCAGCCCCAGCAATATCTACAACACACCTGCGGCCACGTTCGTTGCGGGCTTCACAGGTTCGCCACCCATGAACCTCGTGCCCTGCCAGGTCTCAGGGGACCGGGTCAGTCTGGGAACGAGCACGTTCAACCTTCCATCGGGTCTGGCCGGCAAGGCGCTTGGCGTAAAGCGCGTGAGCTTCGGAATCCGGCCTGAAAACATTGGACTGGCGCCTGTGGACGGGTCCGTCCCGGTCAATGCCAATGTCGTTCTCACCGAGCCGCTGGGCGCGGAAACACTGGTCACCTTCAACGTGGGAGGAAATGAACTGGTGGCCCGTTGTGCAGCAAGTTTCAACACTACGCCCGGCACAACCATGCCGGTATATATGAGCCAACCCCACATGCATCTGTTTGATGCAGAAAGCGGGGTTGCATGCCGATAGGCCCGCCAGATCAAATTTTCCTTTCCCGTTTGTTTGAGTGATTTGAAATCTATTATTTTTAGGAGACTGACATGAAACGCCTTAGCTTGACTACCCTGGCCACAGTGGCCTTGAGCGCCTCTATGGTGGGCAATACGTTCGCCCAGCAGACCACACTGCGTGTTTTTTCGGGAGGGCAAAACCAGCGCCCTGACCTCATGCGCAAGCTCTTTGACGAGTATCAAAAAGCCAATCCCAATGTCAAGATTGACATTGAAACCGGTGGTGCAACTTCGGAGTTGCAGCGCCAGTACCTGAGCACGGTGCTGAACGCGAAAGACTCCGCGATCGATATTTACCTGATCGACATCGTCAACCCTGCCCAATACCTGGGTGCGGGTTGGCTTGAGCCACTGGACGCTTACGTTGGTGGACCCAATGCCATGAAACCTTACTTGCCGGTTTACGCCCAGGCGAACGTGGTCAACGGCAAAGTGGCGGCTATGCCAGCATTTGCAGATGCCATGTTCATGTACTACCGCAAGGACCTGCTTGAAAAGTACGGCATCAAGGAACCTAAAACCTGGGACGAATTGGCCGCAGCATCCAAAAAGATTCAAGACGGAGAGAAAAATCCCAATTTGCAGGGCCTCAGCATCCAGGGTGCTCCAATTGAAGGCGCAGTTTGCACATTCCTTCTGCCCTACTGGAGTATGGGTAAGGCATTCAACGATGGCGCTGGAAAGATGACGCTCGACAAGGATGCCGCGGCCAAAGGCATGGATATATGGCTAAAGATGGTCGATCAGGGCGTGATCAAGAAGAATGTAGCTGAGGTGACAACGCCGGCCACGGTCAACGAGTTCAAGGCTGGCCAAGTGGCATTTGCCATCAATTGGGGGTTTGCCTGGGATCGTTTTAAAGACGATGCTGACAGCCAGGTCAAGGGAAAAGTTGGCGTGATGCCACTACCCGCCGTGGCTGGCGGCAAGAGCGCAACCTGCGTGGGAGGCTGGCAGTGGGCCGTGAGCGCCTTCAGCAAGAGTAAACCGGAGGCAGCCAAACTGGTTCAGTACATGGCCTCTCCTTCGTCTTCGAAGTTCCTCGCTGTGGAAGGTTCGTTGCTGCCAACGATTCAGAGCGTCTACACGGATGCCGACGTGACCAAAGCGGTACCCTGGTTCAAAGATGCTGCCAATGTCGTCATTGCTGGCCAGGCCCGTCCGATCAGCGCACGCTATGGCGAAGTCAGCGACGCTATCCGCACGACGGCCAGCGCCATCCTTGCCCGCACCAAAACACCAGCAGAAGGTGTGGCAGAAATTGACAGCAAACTATCTCGCGTGATGCGATAACCCGGCACACCGCCCTTGCCGCTGCCGATCTCTCTGCAGCGGCAAGGGTCCACGCCAATCACAACCATTTATTGTGGCTTTCGAAAAAATCCGGGATCCGTCTGAAAAGACGTTGGCGGTTTTACTACTGGCACCTGCCTTCCTGTTGATCGCATTGATTGTGGTCTACCCGATTGGAAAGTTGATCTACAACAGCTTCTTTGACCTGCGTTTATCAGGTGGTTCGGGGGCATTCGCCTTCGTGGGTTTGCAAAACTACAAAGACGCATGGGTAGATAGAGATTTCTGGAATGCAGCAAGCAACACGATTCTGATCACATTGATTACCGTTCCAGGGGCCCTCGTCGTGGGCTTGGGCCTCGCCATGCTGGCCAATCTCCCCTTCAAGCACAAATGGCCGGTTCGTCTGGCACTGCTGTTGCCGTGGGCACTGCCACTGAGTTTTGCAGGCCTCATCTTCGCGTGGTTCTTTCATACCGAGTACGGTTTTGTCAACGATGTCATGCGTCGGCTATCGCTCCAAAGCGAACCTACGATGTGGTTGCTGCGACCAAATTGGGCATTCACGGCCATCTGCGCCACGATCATCTGGAAAACCTCTTCCTTCATGGCTTTGATCCTGCTGGCCGGGTTGCAGATGATCCCCAAGTCTCTGTATGAAGCTGCAGAGGTAGACGGCGCCAGCAAATGGCAGCAGTTCTGGCAGATCACCATCCCCATGCTGATGCCCAGCATCGTCGTGGCCCTGATCTTCCGCACCATCACAGCGTTGCAGACG
>JAABRC010000123.1 GCA_011391115.1 Candidatus Egaibacter danicus
CGCGCCACCACCCGGCACATCGGCCTGCCATGGCGCGACTTGCTGGCCGTCCTGGGGCCAGCACTGGCCTTGTGGGGCTACGGCCCGTACCCCGAAAACCTGGCCATGCCGCTGGTGCTGGGCGGCGCAGGCGGGCTGTTTGGCTTTGTGGCGGGCGTGATTGTTTTCGGGCATCCGCTGCAAGCAGAGCTTGGCGAACTTTGGTTAAAAATGCACCGGCGCCCCGCCTGAACAACCCCCCAAACCATTCATACATAATTGCACCCGTTCAAACTATCTGCCCACCAGATGCCAGCCAGCTTCAAATGTATCTACGATTGCCGTGACGTATGACATCCCATAACCCCCAACCGCTTGCTATCACGGTTTACACCCCAGAGTCTTCGCTGGCCAACCCCATTCGAATGCTGCGGGACATGTTCCATGACCTGCTTGCCAGCCGTGAACTGGCCTGGCGTTTGGCAGTGCGTGACATGAGCGCCATGTATCGGCAATCTTTTCTGGGGCTGCTCTGGGCGCTTATCTTGCCACTGGCCAACACTGTGGTCTGGATCTTTCTTAGCAGCAGTGGCATTGTCAGTGTGGGTGACACGGACTTGCCCTATCCGGTTTACGTTTTCGCCGGCACCATGCTCTGGGCGATCTTTATGGACGCGGTCAATTCCCCGTTGCAGGTCAACACGGCAGCCAAGGGCATGCTGGCCAAAATCAACTTCCCGCGCGAAGCGCTTGTTCTTGCTGGCATTTACCAATCGCTTTTCAATGCCTCGATCAAAATCGTGTTGCTGATTGTCGGCCTGGCGATCATGGGTATCTACCCGGGTTGGAGCATTGTGCTGTTTCCCATAGGCCTGCTATCCCTGATCATGGTGGGCACCATGATCGGCCTGATGTTTACGCCGGTGGGCTTGCTGTACACCGACATCGGCCGTGGCTTGCCCTTGCTGATGCAGTTTTTGATGTACCTGACGCCCGTAGTATTTCCCATCCCCAAGGCTGGCTGGTCGGCACTGGTCTTCGAGGCCAACCCGCTCACCCCGCTGATCATGACGACAAGGCAATGGCTCACCGGTATGCCAACAGACCAGCTTGGCTACTTCATGTTGGTCAACGGCGTCACATTGCTGTTGCTGCTTGTCTTCTGGGCCATTTACCGCTTGGCCATGCCTATTTTGATCGAGCGCATGAGTGCCTGACCCTATGAATGAACCACTTATCAAAGTAGAAGGCGTTTCCAAGAAATTCTGCCGCAGTCTGAAAAAATCATTGTGGTATGGCATGCAAGACCTGGGCAGTGAAATACTGGGGCGACGGCATGGCGGAAACGGTGAGTTGCGTCCGGACGAGTTTTGGGCCTCCAAAGACATCAGTTTTGAACTAAAGCGCGGCGAATGCCTGGGGTTGGTTGGGCGAAACGGCGCGGGTAAGACCACCCTGCTGCGGATGCTCAACGGCTTGATCAAGCCAGATCAGGGCCGCATTGAGATGCATGGCCGTATTGGTGCCCTGATTGCCCTTGGGGCGGGTTTCAACCCCATTCTTACAGGACGTGAAAACATCTTTGTCAACGCGACTGTGCTGGGTTTGACATACAAAGAAATTGAATCCAAGTTAGACGAAATCATCGATTTTTCAGAAATAGGCGAATTTATAGATGCGCCAGTTCAATCGTACAGCTCGGGTATGGCGGTAAGGTTGGGGTTTGCAGTTGCGACGTCAATCCAGCCCGATGTATTGCTGCTGGACGAGGTGTTGGCCGTTGGCGATGCCGCGTTCCGGCACAAATGCTATCAAAGGATCAACCGCATTATTTCCAACTGCGCTGTCATTATTGTGTCGCACAGCATGGATCAAATAGGCGCGGTCGCGAGCAAGGTTGGGTTGATGCGCGCTGGGAAACTTGATGTTTTCAACGACATAGGCGGGGGCATCAGCGCGTACAACGACATTAACCGACAGTCAGGACTGGATCATGAGATGGATCGAACCTTCTCGGTTCGCGCGCCCTTCACTGTTGCAGAGGTGTCCCTTTCAGGTGAGCACGTGCAGTACGGCGGGCGCCTTGAAGTGAAGCTCGACATTACGAGTTCTGCAGCCGTTGAGGGCCTGATGATTTCTTTTACAGGCGTCAACGAAAATCATCAATCGGTCATGAACTGGAATAGCAAAGCCCTGCAAGGGCGAATCGACATAACTGAAGGGGTTTCGGAGCTGCGCTTTGCGATCGATCCGCTCCTGCTTCACCGGGGCCGATACTTCTGGAACCTTTGGCTCGGTGACGGCGGTATCGATCCGCTGATTTACGCAGTCAATGCCGGTTCGTTTTACGTCGACAGTCATCAGACTCCAACCGGTGACATACCGTATCTGCCGGACCCTTCAGGACTCAAGGTGACGACAGCAGGTGGGTCACGCACATTTAATATTCTGCCATCCTGACATCGACGGCACCATTCATCCACGCCAACCCACGACGAAAGCCTGCAATGCTCACCAATAAATCAATACTTGTCACTGGCGGTACAGGCTCGTTTGGCCACACTTTCGTGCCGCTTACCTTGGCCAAGTTCAACCCGCGCAAGATCATCATCTTTTCCCGTGACGAGATGAAGCAATGGGAGATGGCGAAGCAATTCAAAGACGATCCTCGGGTCCGGTTCTTTATTGGTGACGTTCGGGACCGTGAACGGCTTTATCGGGCCCTTGACGGCGTCGACTATGTCGTACATGCCGCCGCGACCAAGATCGTACCCACGGCCGAATACAACCCGTTTGAATGCGTCAAGACAAATATCAATGGCGCGATGAACCTTGTTGACGCCTGCATCGACAAGGGTGTCAAACGTGTGGTGGCCTTGTCTACCGACAAGGCAAGCAGCCCCGTCAATCTGTATGGCGCGACCAAGTTGGCATCAGACAAACTTTTTGTAGCTGGCAACTCCTATGCCGGGGCGCACGAAACCCGGTTCGCGGTTGTGCGCTATGGCAATGTGATGGGGTCGCGCGGCTCGGTGATCCCGTTTTTCATGTCAATCAAAGAGACCGGCACACTTCCCATCACCGACGCGCGCATGACCCGTTTCATGATCTCGCTGGAGCAGGGTGTTGAACTTGTCTGGCATGCGCTTGCCGACATGGAAGGTGGCGAGATTTACGTCAAGAAAATCCCTTCGATGAAGGTCGTGGATCTCGCCCGCGTTGTTGCCCCCGATGCCACACAGGAGATGGTAGGTATTCGCCCTGGCGAGAAACTTCACGAGCAGATGATCAGCCCGGAAGACTCTTTTCATACCTACGAATACGCAGAACACTACAAGATATTGCCGGCCATTCACGGCTGGGACACCGATGCCAAACGAATAAAAAATGGCACCAAGGTGGTCGAAGGGTTCAGCTACACCAGCGACAACAACCCGGAATGGATGACAGCTACCGGACTGCAAGACTGGATTGACACCAATCATCAAAAAATTGGGAGCTTCTGAGCCATGATCCCCTATGGTCGCCAGGATATTTCGCAAGCCGACATCGATGCGGTGGTGTCCACGCTGCAATCAGACTACCTGACCCAAGGCCCGCGTGTGCCGGATTTTGAGCGGGCAGTGGCTGACCACGTGGGCGCAAAGCACGCAATTGCCGTCAACAGCGCCACGTCGGCCTTGCACATTGCCTGTCTGGCCCTTGACCTGGGCCCCGGCGACTGGTTGTGGACCAGCCCGATTACATTTGTGGCGTCCGCCAACTGCGCTTTGTACTGCGGCGCCCAGGTCGATTTTGTCGATATTGATCCGCGCACCTACAACATGTGTCCGCAGGCTCTGGAGCACAAGCTCAAACAGGCGCAGATTGACGGGCGCCTGCCAAAGGTGGTTGTGCCGGTTCACCTGTGCGGCCAATCGTGTGACATGGCTGCAATCCATGCGCTCGCCCAACGCTACGCGTTCAAGGTTATCGAGGATGCGTCACATGCCATCGGCGGCAAATATCGTGGTCAATTCATTGGCGGTGGGCAGTACAGCGACATCACCGTCTTCAGCTTTCATCCGGTAAAGATCATCACCACCGCCGAGGGCGGCATGGCGCTGACCAGCGATGCACGGCTGGCCGACCGCATGGCGCTGCTGCGCAGCCACGGCATCACACGCGAGCCGGCTCAAATGACGCACACGCCCGACGGCCCCTGGTACTACCAGCAGATTGAATTGGGCTTTAACTATCGTTTGACAGAGCTGCAGGCCGCGCTGGGCCTGAGCCAGATGAACCGCCTCAACGAGTTTGTGGCACGTCGGCACCAGCTGGCCCGGCGCTACGACGCGCTGCTGCAGCCGCTGCCGGTGACCACGCCCTGGCAACTGCCCGACACATATTCGGGGCTGCACCTGTATGTGGTGCGAGTCAACAGCGGCGCTTCGGGCCGCTCGCGCAGTCAGGTCTTCGCCGCCCTGCGCGAGCGCGGCATCGGCGTCAACGTGCACTACATCCCGGTGCACACCCAACCGTATTACCAGCGCCTGGGTTTCAAGGCCGGCGAATTTCCGCAGGCCGAGCGCTACTACGAAGAGGCCATCAGCCTGCCCATGTACGCCACGCTCACCGAAGTCCAGCAGGATGAAGTGGTGGCGGCGCTGACCGTTGCCCTTGGCGCATGAAACTGGCCGTGATCCCCGCTCGCGGTGGCAGCAAACGCATTCCGCGAAAGAACGTGCGGCCCTTCGGCGGCAAGCCCATGATTGCGTGGTCCATCGAGGCGGCGCTGGGCAGCGGCTGCTTTGACCGCGTCATCGTCTCGACCGACGACGAAGAGATCGCCACCGTGGCTCGGCAATGCGGTGCGCAGGTGCCGTTCATGCGCCCGCCCGAACTGTCTGACGACCACACCGGCACCATTCCCGTGATTGCGCACGCCATCCGCGCCGAGCGGGAGCAAGGGAACGACGCCACCGCTGTTTGCTGCATCTATGCAACGGCCCCTTTCGTGCGTGCTGCGGATATTGTCCAAGGACTGAATTTACTGGAAACCTCTGGAAGCGACTATGCTTTCACGGTCACGTCCTATGCTTTCCCGATCCAGCGAGCCGTTCGCATTACGGCGGCGAGTCGTGTGGAGATGTTCTGGCCTGCGGAGTTCAATACCCGATCGCAGGATCTTGAACCTGCTTTCCACGACGCAGCGCAGTTCTATTGGGGTCGCCCGAGCGCCTGGCTGTCAGGCAAGCCTATTTTTTCTTCCAATTCAACGCCTTTCCTCCTGCCGCGCCATCTGGTGCAGGATATCGATACGCAAGAGGACTGGGAACGTGCTGAATTGATGCTCGCCGCCATGTCGCTTCGGCGTGAGCTGATATGAAACACAGGATGCGAGTTGCGCTGCGTGTCGATGCTTCGTCGGCCATGGGCACCGGTCACCTGCGGCGCTGTATGTCGCTCGCGCAGGCCCTGGACGAGCAGGGCGCTCGGGTGACGCTGGTCACGCGGGCACTGGACGGCGTGGCGGCGCAGGTGCTGCGGCCATCTGCCTGGCCGGTGGCCTGGCTGGCGCCGCCGGCTTGCGATCCGACCGCGCAGGGGTTGGCCGACGGCCCGCCCCACGCCGCCTGGGCTGGCGTGCCCTGGTCGCAGGACGCCGCCGACACGGCTGCAGCCCTGCAGGACGACCGGCCGGACTGGCTGGTGGTAGACCACTACGCCTTCGATGCGCGCTGGCACGCAGAACTGCGCCAACGTCTCGGCTGCCGCCTGCTGGTGATTGACGACGTGGCCGACCGGTCGCTGGACGCCGACGTGCTGCTGGACCACAACTGGGCGCCGAACCATCGCGAGAAATACCAAGGCCGCCTCACCAGGGAACCGGTCTGGCTCACGGGCCCTCGTTTTGCCCTGCTTTCGGCCGCTTACCGTTCCGCGCCGCGCTATCGCTTCCACCCCGTGGTGCGCAGCATCGGCGTCTTCATGGGCGGCACCGACCCGGGCAGCGTCACGAAACGGGTGCTGGATTGTCTGCGTATGGAAGTTGATTTCCTTGGGCCGGTAGAGGTAGTGAGTACGTCGGCCAACCCGAATCTCAGCGATCTGCGAGTGGCTTGCGCAG
>JAABRC010000124.1 GCA_011391115.1 Candidatus Egaibacter danicus
GCACCAGATGCTGGGTGAGCGCACCGGAAAACGCTATCGCCTGGGCGACCGGTTGAAGGTCAAGGTAATGCGTGTGGATCTGGAAACCAGCAAGGTGGATTTTGCCGTAGTCAAGGAGGAAGGCCCTCTGGTTGCTGCCTCTCCGGCCAAACCACGGGCGGCCAGGCCACGTACCGAAAAGCCCCGGGCAACTACCGGGACTACCGGGTCGAGGCGCAGGGGCAAACCCAAAGCCGAGCAGGCGTAATGACGCAGTCCGTTCTGATTCACGGCTTTCATGCTGTTACCAGCCGTTTGCGCCAGAATGCCCGGAGTGTGCAGGAAATCTATCTTGACCAGGGACGCCACGACCAGCGCAGCCGCGATTTGCTGCAACTGGCCGAGACCCATGGCGTGAAGACCTTGCAGATGCCGCGCCAGCGGCTTGATGACATGGCTGGCGGCAAGCATCAGGGTGTGGTGGCCAAAGTCGCCGCGCAGGGGGCCTTACCCCACACTCTGGACGGGGCGCTCGAGAATCTGTCTGAATCAGCCCTGTTGCTGGTGCTGGATGGGGTGCAGGATCCCCACAACCTGGGCGCTTGCCTGCGGGTGGCCGATGCCATGGGGGCGCATGCGGTAATCGCGCCCAGGGATCGTGCCGTGGGATTGAATCCGACCGTACGCAAGGTGGCATCCGGTGCGGCGGAGACGGTGCCGTTCATTACGGTGACCAACCTGGCACGCACCCTGCGCGAATTGCAGGATCTGGGAATCTGGGTGGTGGGAGCAGCAGGTGAAGCTGAAAAGGATCTGTTTGGCATGAAGCTCGACGTCCCCCTCGCTTTGGTACTGGGTGCGGAAGGGGAGGGCCTGAGACGCCTGACGCGGGAAAACTGCGACGAACTGGTACGCATTCCCATGTTCGGATCCGTTGAGAGCCTCAATGTTTCGGTGGCGGCAGGCATTTGTTTGTTCGAGTCGCGTCGCCAGCGAACATCTTTACCTTCCTAGGGCAGTAAAGTAGCTACCCCTTGAATCCCCATATGCAGAGCCATTTACAGGAAAGCAGGGTGGATTCTGTGGTATCTTTGGACCCATCTCTGGAAGCATCATGGCTGCCTTGTAATGAAGAAACACTGGATTCCCTTTCTGCTCGCATTTGTCTTGCCCCTGGTTTTGATTTTCTGGTGGTGGGGAGGATTCAATCAGGCTCGTTTCGAGCTTGCTCAGCGCGGCCCTTATCACTATGCCTATATGCCCCAGAAGGGCGATTACTACAAACTGCCGGAAAAACAGCAGGAAGTGCTGAACCTCCTGAAACAGCAGGGGGTGCCGGCTGGAGCGGCTATCACCCTGCTTCTGAACGACCCCCGCACCACGCCAAAGCGTGACTGGAGCGCCCAGGTGGGATATCTGGTTGTTGCCGGGACCCGGGTGAGCGAACCTCTGGCCATGGGCAGCGTACCTGTACGGCAGGTGGTACTGGTCAGGGTCAAGGCCCAACCCTTGCTGGCGCCGGGAAAGGCTTATTCTTCGCTGCTGGACTATCTGGATGAACATCACATGAAGCTCAATCTGCCGACGGTGGAGCTCTATCAGGATGGCGTATTGACCCTGGAAGCCACTCAGTAAAGCGGCCACCATGAGTTTTTTAGCTTTGATCGCTGCGTTGTTGCTGGAACACTTTCATCCGTTGCCTCGAAGTATTCGGACGTATTCCTGGTTTTCCGCTTATGTGCGTTATCTGGAGCGGCAATTTAACGCTGGGGAGTACCGGCACGGAGTGCTGACCTGGATTCTGGCGATTTTGCCATTTGTGGTGCTGGTGACGCTGGTCTCCATGTTTCTGAATACGATGAGTGGCCTGATGGGGTGGCTATGGAGTTTCTTTGCGCTGTATTTGCTGATGGGGTTTGGAACCTTGGGGGCGAATGCTGCTGCCGTGGCTTCTGCGCTGCGCAATCAGCAACTCGATCAGGCGCGGTCGCTGACGGAACAATGGCTGGGGCGTGACAGCGGGTCTTTTTCCACCAGCGAAATTGCCCGTCTCGGCATTGAAGAAATCCTGTTCTTTTCTTATCGCAACCTGTTTGGGATTATTTTCTGGTTTGTGCTTCTGGGCCCCGCGGGTGCGTTGCTTTACCGCCTGGCCCAAGTGTTGTCCCGGACATGGGGAGGGTTGAGCGAGCAGGAATTCGGAAATTTCGGAAGTTTTTCAGTCAGCGCTTTTGCCTGGATGGAATGGTTGCCAGCCCGCTTGACCGCTGTAAGTTTTGCAGTCGTGGGGAACTTCGAGGATGCCATTTATTGCTGGCGCTCACAGGCGAAGCAATGGAAGGAAGAAAGTTTGGGCATCGTGCTTGCCAGTGGTGCGGGTGCAATGGGCGTCAGGCTGGGCGAGCTCATCGAGACGCGTGCAGATTCAGAGCGTCGCCCCGAAATCGGGCTGGGTGATGATGCCGATGTTGACTATATGGATAGCGCAATCAGCCTGGTTTGGCGTACGCTGGCGTTATGGCTGGTGCTTTTGCTGTTGATCACACTGGCGCGCTGGACTGGCGCCTAATTTTACCTTGATAGAAAGACTCTTATGAAAATCACAACTATAGACTTGATGCGCCACGGCGAACCGGTGGGGGGCAAGAAATACCGCGGCCAGAGTGATGATCCCCTTAGCGCGGAAGGCTGGGAGCAGATGCGGGCAGCCGTGGGGGAACATCATCCCTGGCAGCACATCGCTACTTCACCGCTGGCACGCTGCGCCGCGTTTTCACATGAACTGGCACAGAAATGGCAGATTCCGGTCAGCGAGGATAAGCGCCTGATGGAGCTGGGATTCGGCGAGTGGGAAGGCAAGACGCCACAGCAGTTGATGGAAAACGATCCGGAAACGCTGCTGCGTTTCTGGCGCGACCCTTTGCACCATCATCCCATTGGAGCCGAGCCGCTGACCGAGTTTGCCGCACGAGTGAGCGCCGTGTGGCATACGCTGGTCAAGGAATACAAGGGGGAACATGTGCTGGTGGTGGCCCATGCGGGGGTGATCAGAATGATCATGGCCTACGTGCTGGGAATGCCGATGGACCATATTTTCCGTATTCAGGTCGGCAATTCATCCATTACCCGGATTCATATTGAAGGCGAAGGTCTTGCGGCATTACCGAGCCTGGTGTTCCATAACGGTCAGCTGTAAGGACCCATGCTGCGCCTGATCTGCGCGGCTTGTTTGCTGTTGAGTACCCTGCCAGCATGGGCGCAGAATGTCTCTGCCCAGGATGACAGGGGTGAAACTGTCAGCCTTTCACAACCAGCACGACGGATTATCAGCCTGGCTCCTCATGCGACCGAATTGGCGTTCGCAGCGGGAGCGGGCGGTTTCATTGTCGGCGTGACGGCATTCAGCGATTATCCAGCAGTGGCAAAACGCATACAGCCACTGGGCGACTCGGGCAAAGTCGATATCGAACGTGTCCTTGCCCTGAAGCCCGATCTGGTGCTCGCGTGGCAAAGCGGCAATCACAGCGGAGACCTGGCTCAACTGGAACGATTGGGGGTCAGGCTGTTCGTTACCGAACCCCGGCACTTGCAGGATATTCCCCGGTTAATGCGCGCGATCGGCCAGCTTGCCGGGACCGATACCGAGGCAAGCCGGGCCGCAGCCGGATTCGAACAGCGAATGAGCAGCTTGAAGAATAAATTTGCTGCGCGCAGGCCGGTCAGCGTTTTTTACCAGATTTGGGATGCGCCGCTCATGACCGTGAACGGGGAGCACCTGATCAACGATGTCATCGGGCTTTGTGGTGGCCGGAACATCTTCGCGGGACTGGCGAATCTGACACCGGTCGTTTCAATGGAATCTGTGGTGAGCCGGGACCCGGAAGTGATTTTCGCCAGCGGCGGTTTGTACCGGAATGAGCAGGTGTGGAAAAACTGGCGGCGTTTTCCCGGCATGCGTGCTGTACGCAAGGAGCACATGTATTTTATCCACCCCGACCTGATCCAGCGTCAGACCCCGCGAGTGCTGGAAGGCGCGGAGCGCCTGTGCGAACAGCTTGACCACGCTCGTTAGTGTTGCACTCCACATTTACCTGCTGCTCCCTGTTTAAGGCGCGGCTTGTTCTACCGAAAAACTTTCGAATTGACGCGGCTTGATCATTCAGGCATTTTCTTCTTAATTAAGGGGGAGGGGCATGGATATTCATAGCAAACCTATCAACGAGCGCATCGAGTGGCTGCTGGATTTGGCACGCAGGCATTCCGCATCATTCACCAGCCCGGAGATGTTTCTGGCACGTGAACGCTATCTCGCTGAGCACCCCTCGGATATCGTGGTGCTCAAATGTATGGACGGGCGTATCAATATTCCCGTGGCCACCAATACCCCGCCGGGTATTTTGACGCCGATACGAAATCTCGGCGGCATGTTCAATCTGGGCTGGCCGCATCTCGGTGAAGTGCTTGCCAATCATGTTCATGGCGTGGTCTCGACCGGGCGTCGGGTGCTGGTCCTGATCACTTACCATTTTTCAAAGGGCGACAAGCATCGCGGCTGTGCCGGATTTTGCTACGATACCGAGGCGGCTATTACGCATACCTATGGCATCAAGCAACAGGTTGAGCATGTTTTCGGCCAGGGTCATGGCACGGTTTATCCCATTGTGTGCGGGTTTGAAACGGATGAGGATGCGCTGATCCTGCATGGTGCGGACGGCAATATACTTGAAGTGGCACAGCTAACGCCGCAGGATGCTGAGACGCTGGAACTGCGTCTGGAAAAGCTTTTCCCAGACATGCCGGGTCAGGTGAGGCGGGACTTGCTGCCCTTGATTCTCGGTAATATCGCGCATGTTGCCGAGGTCAAGCAGGCTGTCCGTGCGCTTAATATCGAGCACCGTGAGTGGGTAATGTGCGTCGGGCGCGGCTTTGATTTTCTGCACATGCCCAATCTTGCGTTGATTATCGGGCCATACAGTCCGGATCTGGCCGACCCGATCCGCAAGGCGGCGGGCATTATCGAATCCAATATGAAGGCTGGCCGCATCCCGGATGATGGTTTTCTCCTGCTGGCCTCTTCCCCCTATGCCGAAATCGGCGTGGATCGTGCGCGCGCCGAATTAAAGGCGCGCTTTCTTTCGCAGTTTGCTGCTGATGTGATTCGCTCCGAATTCCCTCAGGTGGCGAGTAAGATGTTCATGCATACTGCTGTACTAAATTGGCGTTCCCGTGCTCTGGAAACCATTGCCCAGAATGAAGCCGGTTAATTGCGTCCGAGATTGAGCGCTATGGCGGGGCGGCATTATAATTCCGGATCGTGCTGCCACAAGCGGCTTTTGTTCTTAATCAGCAACATTTCGAACTAATCACGCATGAAAATTGCTCTCGCCCAAATCAACTGCACTGTTGGTGACCTCAGCGGTAACGCCGCTAAAATTCTTGATTACGCCGTCCGCGCCAGAGAGATGGGCGCGCAAGTGCTTGTGACGCCCGAGTTGTCCCTCACGGGTTATCCGCCAGAAGATCTGCTGCTGCGCGAAGGTTTCTATAGCGCTTGTGATGCGGCTCTGTTCCAGCTCGCTCAACGCATTAAGGATATTGCCATCGTGGTGGGACACCCGCATCTGGAGAACGGCAATCGTTACAACGCGGCTTCCGTGCTGCAATCCGGCAAGGTCGTGACGACTTATCACAAACAGCGGCTGCCGAATCACTCCGTTTTTGACGAGGTGCGCTATTTTACTCCCGGCACCGGGGGCTGCTCGTTCGAGGTCGATGGCATGCGGTTTGGCATCAATATCTGTGCCGATATATGGGAAGAGGGTGCTCCGGTATGTGCCAGCCAGGCTGGTGCCAAGGTGCTGCTGGTGCTGAATGCCTCCCCCTATCACATGAACAAGCAGATTTCACGCTATGAGGCGGTGCGCGGGCGCATTGGCGAATGTGGTTTGCCGGTGGTCTATGTCAATCTGGTGGGCGGCCAGGATGAACTGGTATTCGATGGCGCTTCCTTTGTCATGAATGCGAGTGGTGATCTGGTGCATCAGTTGCCCGCCTTCGAGGAAGCGCTGCGGCTGGTGGAATTTGAAAATGCCTTGCCAC
>JAABRC010000125.1 GCA_011391115.1 Candidatus Egaibacter danicus
TTGACGATGAAGTAGTGTGGAATCTGTTGACCAACCACAGTGCCAAAAAAGTAGACAGCGATGCAGCAACAAAACTGCATGCCAGCATCCTGATGGCCGGCCGGTTTGCCGAGTCCATGTAAGCGCTGATTTCTTTCACTACCTTCCACTAAAACTCCGGAGTCTTCCATGGCTGCAAAAAGTGTTCTGAACGATTCAAGGCAAATTGAGCGGGCCGTGTCCCTCATTCAGCTGGGTGCCAGGCTACAGGTTCTGGAGAGCGAAACCGATCTGTCTTATGAGCGCCTCTTGCGCCTCTACAAAGAAGTAGCCGGTCGCTCGCCTTCCAAAGGCCAACTGCCTTTTTCCACTGACTGGTTTCTGACCTGGCAACCCAACATACACGCTTCGCTGTTTTTGAACACCTATGAGTACCTTACCAAGGTCAGCGCGCTGGATGATATTGATGCAGTCATGAAAGCATTCCACCTGTACAGCGAACAAATCGCGTCGTGTGGTGTGGAGCCACTGCTTTCGATCACCCGCGCCTGGCGTCTGGTGAAGTTTATTGACAACAATATGCTAACCATGACGAAATGTTCCAAGTGTGGTGGACACTTTGTTACCGAGTCTTACGAGAATTCCCGCCACTTCGTTTGTGGCCTGTGTGAGCCACCAGCACGTGCGGGTAAAAGCGGTGGCGCTGGAAATATCCATCTGCATTAATGCAATGCGATGGCAAGTATCCAGAGAAAGGCCCGATCCCGGGCCTTTTTTCTTTTATCAGCGTACTCAAGTCCCGATACGCTACACCGATAACCCTTGGTACAGGCCCGCGTAACGGCTGCAATGATCAAGGCCGGTTCAACACTGTCTTCAGAATGCGAATATGTTTGTCATCATCGGCTGGTTAGTAGTCTTGGGATGCGTATTCGGTGTCTTCATCGCACACGGCGGCAACATCGCCGTGATTCTGCACGCACTGCCATGGGAAATGATCACTATTGGCGGCGCAACGCTGGGCGCTTTTCTGGCGAACAACCAGATGAAGGTCGTCAAAGCCACCATGAAAGGCCTGGGTTCCTGCTTTAAGGGAAGCAAATACACCAAAGCCCGCTACATGGAGTTGATGGCGCTGCTGTTCGATATTTTGCAGAAAGCCCGAAAAGAGGGCTTGATGGCGATTGAGAAAGATGTTGAGTCGCCGCATGAATCCGACATTTTCAAGAAATACCCGGCTGTCGGGAACGACCACCATGTGGTGGAGTTCACGACTGACTACCTGCGGATGATGGTTTCCGGCAACCTCAACGCACACGAAATTGAATCCCTGATGGACAGTGAGATTGATACCCATCACCACGAAGAACACGCTGCTGTTGCAGCTCTACAGCGGGTTGCGGGTGGTTTGCCTGCCTTCGGCATTGTGGCTGCTGTGCTCGGGGTTGTGAACACCATGGGTTCGGTGGGGCAACCACCTGCCGTACTGGGCGGCATGATTGGATCAGCCCTGGTAGGCACATTTCTGGGGATTTTGCTTGCCTACGCCTTTGCAGAACCACTGGCCGGCTTGCTGGAGCAAAAGGTGGAGGAAAGCGGCAAGGAGTTGCAGTGCATCAAGACCACCTTGCTGGCGTCCATGCAGGGCTATAACCCGGCGACTGCGATTGAATTTGGCCGAAAGGTTTTGTATTCAACAGAGCGGCCGTCTTTCAGTGAGCTTGAAAGCCATGTCAAAGGCAAGAAGTAGCCATGGCCGGTGACGCGAAAAAACTTCAACCGATCATCATCAAGAGGATCAAGAAGGGCGGTCACGCAGTTCACGGAGGCGCGTGGAAGATTGCCTATGCGGACTTCGTGACAGCCATGATGGCCTTTTTTTTGTTGATGTGGCTGTTGGGCTCAACCTCCGAGGGTGACAAGAAGGGCTTGTCAGACTACTTCAATGCGCCCTTAAAGGTTGCTCTTCAGGGCGGCAGTGGCGCAGGCGCCAGCAACAGCATCCTGTCGGGCGGCGGCAAGGATCTGACACGCTCAACCGGTCAGACCCCAAGCGGCGAAGGTGAGGATCCCATACGGCGGAAAATGGCGGCTGAAATCATGCGTGCCGAAGTAGCCAAGCAGGATGCCAAAAAGATGGAGGCCCTGAGCGCCAAGATCAGTGCCGTGATTTCAAACAGCCCGAAGCTGGCGGAATTTCAGTCGCAAATCCGCCTCGAGACGACGCCAGACGGGCTTCAGATTCAGATCGTTGACGATCAGAGTCGCCCCATGTTTGATACCGGGAGCGCACTGGTCAAGCCTTACATGCGTGACATTCTGAGGGAAATCGGCACAGCCCTCAATGGCGTGGAAAACAAAATCAGCCTGGATGGGCACACTGATCGCTCACCCTATGGAAATGGTGACAGGGGTTACAGCAACTGGGAGCTTTCTGCCGACCGCGCCAATGCATCCCGCCGGGAACTGGTTGCTTCAGGCATGCCTGACGAAAAGCTTGCGCGTGTTACCGGACTCGCCTCCAGCAATCTGCTGGACCAGCAGAATCCATTCGCTCCGATCAATCGTCGAATCAGCATCATCGTCATGACCAGGGAAGCTGAGGAAAGACTGATGGGCGGTGGGCGAACACCTGTTTCGACCGGCGTCGATCTGCAGGAAAGCAACCTATCTTCCACGCCCAAACCTTGAATTCAGGACATTCTCTTGACGCGGCAAATATTCAGTCGAATCCGTTTAACTTGTGTGAGTAGAGGACAACATGGCAAATGAACTCCGATTTTTGGTAGTTGATGATTTTTCAACGATGCGACGTATTGTCCGTAACCTGCTCAAGGAGAGTGGTTATGCGGAGGCGGACGAAGCCGAGGACGGCGTGGCAGCGCTGCAAAAACTGCGAGCCCTCAAATTCGACTTTGTTGTAAGCGACATCAACATGCCCAACATGAATGGCTTTCAACTCTTGGCCGAAATCAAGAAGGACGAAAAGCTGAAGCACATCCCTGTCTTGATGGTGACAGCAGAAGCGCGAAAGGAAGACATCGTTGCCGCCGCTCAGCAAGGGGCCGCCGGATATATTGTCAAACCATTCACAAAAGCAACCCTGGAAGACAAAGTAAATAATATTCTGACCAAGGCTGGGTTGAAATGAGCGGCAGCACGGATAGCCAGTTGGTTTCAATGAACACAGAACCACCGATTCACGACGTCCATCAAAGACTCGGCTTACTTACTCGTCAACTTCACGACTCTCTCAACGGGTTGGGTTTGACGGAGCAGTTGAAAGGTTCGGTAGAGGAACTGCCTGACGCCAAAAGCCGATTGGCCTACATTGCCCGCCTGACTGGAGACGCAGCGGAGAAGGTATTAAATAACGTCGACCAGGCTAAGAGTCTGCATAATGAAATTGCAGCCGAAACCCGCCGTATTGCCCAATTGATTGTCAAAGACCCTGTAGCGGCTGTTGCAAAAGGTCATGTCATGAATTTTGTAACCCATGTTGAACAGTCGTCAAAAGCCATCGACCAGCATCTGACCGATATCATGATGGCTCAGGATTTTCATGACTTGACAGGTCAGGTCATCGCACGGGTCGTTGGTCTGACCACCACGATTGAGGAACAGCTGGTCAAGCTCCTGATAGAGACGGCGCCCGCCACAACTGCCAAGGCAGCAATCACAGCCACAGCCAGAACAGAACGTCCGCATGAGCTCTCCGGACCAGTTGTCTCGCCAGAGACCAGTACAGACGTCGTCACCAACCAGTCGCAGGTAGATGACCTGCTAGCCAGTCTGGGGTTTTGACCACCACTTGATCACGAGTGGCCGCCGCCTGCCGGCGCTGGCAAAACAAGCCAGTTAAAGCAGACCTTATTGCCCTTTAGTTCCGGGCATCGCTGATGACAATGGTGGGAAGCCAACGACCCAACCACCATGGATTCAAGCAGTCAGGACCGCAACTTACCGGCTTCCGAGCGAAAGCTCAAGAAAGCCAAGGACGACGGACAAGTCGCGCGTTCCCGGGATCTTTCCCATTTTGCTGTTTTGGGCGGCGGCGCCCTGGCCGTCGTCACACTGGCTCCCATTCTGTTTGGCCAGCTGAAGCTCGGCCTTAGCCAGCAACTGTCTTTTGACTCGAAATCCATCCAGCAGACTGACAGCATGCTGGCTCGCCTGCATGACATGACGGTGACAGGTCTGGCTGGGTGTGCTGTTTTTGCCGCAATTGTCATGGCCGCCAGCATTTTGAGTGCGATTGGGTCCGGTGGATGGGTGGCCAGTCTGAAGCCTGTAATGCCCGATTTCAGCCGCCTGAATCCAATTTCAGGATTCGGAAAACTCTTTACAAAAGAAAAGTTTTCAGAGGTGGCAAAAATGACCTTGATCATGTTCTTGCTGATTGCACTTGGCGCCATGTATTTCAGTGCAAACCTCGCGACGATCGCCTCTTTAACGCTGCAACCGTCGCAAGCCGCCATCCAGACGTTGAACGAATGGTTGAAGGCTGGTATGGGTCTATTGCTGCTGGTGATCTTCGTCGTTGCCGCCATTGACGTTCAACTTCAGAACTTCCTGCACAAGTCTCGTCTCAAAATGTCCCATCAAGAGGTGAAGCAGGAGCAGAAGGAGGCAGAGGGTAGCCCCCAAATGAAGGGGCGCATGCGACAACGGCAACGTGAAATCTCCCACGGGAACAGCATTGGCGCCGTAACGAAGGCTGACTTCGTGGTGATGAATCCCACGCACTATGCGGTGGCCATCCGGTATGACGAGAAAACCATGCGCGCGCCACAGGTGATCTCCAAAGGTGCTGACCTGTTGGCCATGAAGATTCGGGACATTGCCAGAACCAACTCCATACCGGTCCTGCAATCACCGGTGCTGGCACGCGCCCTGTACGCCAATGCCGAACTGGATCAAGACATTCCTTCCAGCCTCTACACCGCAGTGGCGCAAGTATTGGCATATGTTTACCGGCTCAAATCAGCGTTACGAGGAGATGGCCCCATGCCAAGCGACCAGCCTGAGCCGTTTGTGCCCCCCGAGCTAGACCCACTATTCAAACCGGACGACAACATCGCCCAGCCATGAACGACAATTTCAAATTACTGCAAAAATGGTTCGGTTCAAACGCATCGGCCATGCAAGGCGCAGCGGCACCCATTCTCGTCGTCGCCATATTGGCCTTGATGGTGCTGCCGTTACCCCCCATGATTCTCGACGTATTCTTTACGTTGAATATTTCCATCGCCCTGATGGTGATGATGGTCGCAGCCTACATGATCCGGCCTCTGGACTTTGCGGCCTTTCCGACCGTCCTGCTGCTCACGACGTTGATGCGCCTCTCGCTCAACGTAGCCTCAACACGGGTCGTCTTGCTGGAAGGCCATACCGGACCGGGTGCAGCTGGCGCTGTCATTGAGGCGTTCGGGCATTTCTTGATCGGCGGGAATTTTGCGGTTGGGTTGATCGTTTTTTCCATTTTGGTGGTGATCAACTTTGTAGTTGTCACCAAGGGAGCAGAGCGAATCGCCGAGGTTTCGGCCCGGTTTGCACTGGATGCCATGCCTGGAAAGCAGATGGCAGTCGATGCAGACCTGAACGCTGGAACCATTGATGAGAAGGAGGCCAAAAGAAGACGCGCTGAGGTTGCGGAGGAAGCCGATTTCTTCGGATCCATGGATGGTGCATCCAAATTCGTTCGGGGAGATGCCGTTGCCGGTATCCTGATTTTGCTGATCAACATCGCCGGGGGATTCATGATCGGCGTGCTGCAGCATGGTCTTAGCGCCGGGGCTGCGGCAGATACTTACGTACTGTTGGCCGTTGGCGACGCGTTGGTGGCTCAAATACCTGGTCTGCTCATTTCGGTTGCCGCCGCGATGGTCGTATCCCGCGTAGGTAAAGACCATGATCTTGGCCGGCAAATCGTTCAGCAGATGTTCGTGTCCCCAAGGGTTATGGGCATTACTGCCACCATCATGGGAATTTTGGGGATCATTCCCGGAATGCCTCACCTCGTATTTTTGGGGATTGCTGCGGCTTTGGGTT
>JAABRC010000126.1 GCA_011391115.1 Candidatus Egaibacter danicus
TTGATGTCTGCCGCGCTGTAAGCATAGGGAAACAGAAACTCCACTGCAGTGAAACCGGCGCGTGCCGCCGCTTCAAAACGATCCAGAAACGGCAGCTCGGTAAAGAGCATGCTCAGGTTGGCAGCAAATTTGGGCACAGTGTTCTCCTCGTATTGTGTGAATCAAATATTTTTGACCAGGCCGGATTATTCCAACAAGCCGGCCATCTCCAGGCCTCGGCGGCATAGACGCCCGCTGAACTGGCGGCGCACGATGCGCTGATCTGCAGCACCGTGCAGGGCGATGCGGCCTTGCCTCGCTAGGTCGCCGAGGAATCGCTCAAGACCTCGGCCGTGACCGCGTTGTTGACTGACTGGACCCTGCCGGTGCAGGAAATGATCGCGGTTTACAGCTCGCCGCGGCAGGTGCCAGCCAAGGTGAGCACCCTTATTGCGTGGTTGCAGGGCACGCTTGGTGAGGTCTGGTGGAACGGGCCTGTCAAACCATCGTCTGCTTGAGCCAGTCGGCAAAGGCCACGCATTCCCAGCGTTCCATCATGCCGGTGCGCCAGCACAGGTAGTGGGCATGCGGGCTGGGCACATTGCCGGCAAACACCTCGCTGGTACCCAGGCGCACCAACGAGCCATTTTCCAGCCAGGGCACGGCCAGTTTGAGGCGAATCAGCGCAATGCCCATGCCGGCGGCTGCGCCATCACACATCAGGCCGACATCGTTGAACTGCGAACCATCGAGCGGCTCGGGCCAGTCCAGCCCGCGCGCGGCGAACCAGGTGCGCCACGGCTCCAGCGGGCTGCGCAACAGCTCCTCCCCCTCCAGGTCTTGCGCCACTTCAAACGGCCCGTGCTCGCGCACAAAGGCGGGGGAGGCCAGCGGTGTGACCTCGTCCTTGAGCAGACAGACATGCTCGACATCGGCGTAGCGTCCGGTGCCAAAACGGATCATCAGGTCGGCGTCTTCGGCCACCACGTCGAGCAGCGGAATCGAGATTTGCAGGGTGAGGTCGATCTCGGGGTAGGCCTCGGTGAACTGGCGCAGGCGCGGAATCAAAATGGAGCGCGCAAAGGTCGGCGTGACGGCCAGGCGCAGCTTGCGCTTGCCCGGCATGGCCGCGAACTCGGGAACTTTTGCAGCATGGACAGGCCGTCGCGCACATGCGCCAGGTATTCCACACCCTCGATGGTGAGCGAAAAGTCGGCCCGGCCAAACAACTTGGTGCCTATGATTTGCTCCAGCTGCTTGACGCGGTGGCTCACCGCGCTGGGCGTGACGCAGAGTTCTTCTGCAGTTTGCGTGACGCTGCGCAGACGCGCCAGCGCCTCAAAAGTCAGCAGGCATTGAATCGGGGGGATGCGGGCGATGGACATGACATGATTGTGGCAGTCGGTGGTCTGAATGCACTGCGTAGAATCCCTGCCTTATGACTGACCGCACCGCCGTACTCGTCCAGTACCTGATCCCCAAGCAGGCCATCACTTTGCTGGCCGGCCGGATCGCGCGTGCGCGGGCTGGCGGGCTCACCACGCGGTTGATCGCCTGGTTTGTGCGGCGCTACGGCGTCAACATGGCGGAGGCCGCCAACACGGACATCGCCAGTTACCCCACATTCAACGACTTTTTCACCCGTGCCCTCAAATCTGGCGTTCGACCGCTGGCGCAGGCGGATCTGATTTGCCCGGTTGACGGCGCCATCAGCCAGTTTGGCCGCATCGAAGGCCAGCAACTATTTCAGGCCAAGGGACACCACTACAGCAGCACCGCACTCGTCGGCGGCGACGCCGCGCTGGCCGCGCAGTTTGACAACGGTCACTTTGCCACGCTTTACCTGAGCCCGCGTGACTACCATCGCATCCACATGCCCTGCGCCGCTCGCCTGAGGCGCATGATCTACGTGCCGGGTGATCTGTTTTCGGTCAACCCCACGACTGCGCGCGGCGTGCCGGGCCTGTTTGCGCGCAACGAGCGGGTGGTGTGTGTTTTTGAAGGCGCGCATGGGCCGTTTGTGCTGGTGCTGGTGGGTGCCACCATTGTGGGCAGCATGGCCACCACCTGGCATGGTGCGGTCAATGCCCCGCGGCCGGGGCATTTGAGCGAATGGCGCTATGACGACGAGCCCATCACCTTCAAGCAGGGCGACGAGATGGGCCGCTTTTTGCTCGGCTCTACGGTGGTCATGCTGTTCCCGAAAGGGGCTATGCAGTTCAATCCGGCGTGGCAACCCGGGGGGGCAATTCGGCTGGGTGAGGTGATGGCGCAAGGCGATTAACAAGCCAAATGGACTTCAGCCGCCACCGTGGCTGCTGCTGGGATGTGTTGATTGGCGGTTTTAAATCGCGTGACAAAAATGAAAATTGCCCGGATCGATTGGGTGACTCCTTGGCAGCGTAACCGGTCGGTCACCGCGAGCCAGGAGTTTCTGTCGCGTTCTCCTGAGCGGTCATTGCCGTTGCCGGGCCAGTTATGCAATTTGTCGCCCTCTAAACGAGGGAACAGTCGTCCAACCATAGGCGCCTGTTTTCTTGGCTTGTGGTCACATGCGCATTTGGAGCCGACTCCACCAATGACAGCATCGGGTAATTGGGGCTCGTTACCAGACACAGCTACCGCAAGGGATTCAACTCAGTTTTTCGGCTGAAATACGGTGCGGCACACCATTTACCGAGCAACCAGCCATCCGTTGACCCACCAACAGTCACCAGCTGTTACTACTTGCCCCCAGCGAGTTCACGCAGGATTTCTTCAGTGCGTTGCTCATGGGTCATATCTGGTGAAGCCGATGGGCTGGTCGTGGGCGCAGGCGGAGTCACTTGAACGGACTTGATGAACACCAGTACCTCCTTGACCGCCTGCTCCCGTGCATTTCGGTTTTCTGCAACGCTAAAGCCTCTGCTGTTGCAGGCAGAAACCTCGCGGTTCCATTCACCAAAGCCTTGAATGGGTTGGCCGGTCTTGTAGTTGCGTGCGTCCCCAAGTCCACCGCCCTTCACATTGGTCAAGAACACTTCGATGGAACATTTCTTGGCGGAGATGCCTTGAGGGAAATAGGTGCGTGGCGTGCTGCCATCGAAGTTGTGATGGGCGTCAGGGTAAATCTGCCAACGGATGTTAGCCCCGCCACGGTTCAGTTCGGTGAAGTACGCCACACACGCATCCGCCGGGGTTCCATCATCGGCAGCTCCAAGCAATGCGAGCATGGGGGCTGGCTTGGCACTTCCTCTGTCGTATCGAAATCTGATGTTGCAGTTGCCTTGGTAAAGCGTGATATGGCCTGCAAATTTCAAGCTGTCGGCGACTACGGATTTGCGAACCATATCCCATTGCGTCTCAAACGCCGTCGTGCCGCCGCGTGAACCACCCATGTGAAAGATGCGGTTGACGTCAATCTGTGGGTGGGTTGCCAACAGCTTCAGGCCATACAGTGCGTCAGCCACATCGGCGCTGATACTGACTTGGCCTTGATTGTTGGTCGTGCTGTCTATGCCACGAGGCTTGAAGCTGTCGATGATGAACACGGCTACCCCAGCATTGTTCAATTCTTTGGCCCACACATCGAAAAGCTTGGCCGTAACGCCACCACTGTCATGCGAGATCAGCACGGCGGGTACTTTCCCGTTGTCGCTGCGTGGCATCAGCAAGTCACCATAAACCTTGGCTGGTTTGGTGTTTTCCATCACCTTTCTGACAAACTGCCAGCGGTCTGGCGGTGTGATGCTCTGGAATCCAATCCTCCCGGCTTGCCCACCACTAAGGGTGTGCAGTGGTGCAGCGTTCAGAAAGGGCTGTCCAATCAGCGTGGATAGAAAAAGCATCAGGCTGGCGCGCCTCACTGCTTACCTCCGGCCAACTCACGCAAGATTTCTTCTGACCGTTGCTCCTCCGTCAGATCGGTCAGCGTAGGCTGAATTGATGGCGTTGGCACTGTCGATTTAGCCCGAGCGGAGACCGGGATGCGTTCCTGTACAAACTTCACGATCTCCTGGCGCATGTGGTCGGTGTACTTGTTACTCCTGCAAACCGGAAAGTGGTTGTATATGTTGTCGGCCTTCGTGCATTTCCCATCAATCGGATTCTTACTACCAATTCCACCAAACGGTGCATCCCAGGCGTGAGTGGCGCCTTCATAGCTGTGCCATGCATAGGCTGACTTCAACGATTTATCCTCGTTGCAACGCCAAGTCGGTGTGGCTTCATCGTTCGTGCCAGTGAACACGATGACTGGCATTGCATAAGGACCAAGCGGCGGTGCAAACTCACGGTCTGTTGACCCGTTCGGTGCCGCACCAAACCAACCTTCTTTGGCATAGCAGTTTGGGTACAAAGAGATACCACCTTGGTACAACGAAAGCACTTCCTGCTCCAGGGAGTGACCCGCCGTCATCGTGCGCAACACAGTCCAGCCGCCCTGGCTGTCACCAACCAGGAATGTCTTCTTGGGATCGGCACCTTTAGCACGGGTGAAACGCGCTGCGGCGACCGAATCGAGCATCCGCATGTTTGCGCCAAACTCAGTCCAACCACGCCAGTTTTCATTTCGGCCCCGTGACCAGTACGAGTCAAGAATCAGGGCGTTTGCATCCAGTTCACGAATCATCCATTCGGCGCTACTAAAGTTGGCAGGGCTCAGACCGTGACCACCGTGCACGATGATGAACGTGGGACGGTCAGCAACGCGACCAACACGAGGGTTCCAACTGGCAATCAAGTTGCCTTTGCCGTTATACGACGGCACGATGGCACTCAGGCCAGCAACCCGCGCGGCTCGAACGCTATCGGGAATATTCCAACTGTGTTGTTGCGTTGGGACAATTTGGTTGACGATGGGCGGCTGGAACCTCTCGACGTCCACCACATCTTCGGCTGCGCAAACAGCAGAGGTGGCACTCAGAAACGCAGCAGCGAACATCGCACCCAGTAGTTTTTTGTTTTTCATACTTTCCCTGAAATTCGTTGCCTCGTGATCAGCACGAGATGGCCACTTTTTGAAGAACCATTTTGTATCAAAATCTCAATTTCTGACAATCCAATTTAGTGTCGAGATTGCGCGAGAACTTTGGGGAGAGGCTGTGCAATGCACCAACACAAATGCCCGCCGTCGAAAAATCTGTCCTGAAACGAACTTACATCATCGGACGCATGACCCAGTTGGCGATCAGGTCCACCGCATCTTTCTCCATCCCAATGAAGCCGTGATAGTGCAAAGCCTCGCATGGGTCACCTGATGCGCCATCACCGCCGCTGACCAATGCCGTTTTCTTGATTGGGGAGTTTTTCAGGTCTCCTGCGATGCCCTTGGCCTCATGAGGCGTGCATATCTTGCAAGCATCCTGTTCGTGATGCAACACCAGCACCGGCACCTTGATTTTGGCCAAGTCTTGCGTAGGCACTGCGCCTTTGACGCGATATGCTGTCACGGCTGAAGTCAAGACGATGCCAGAAATATTTGACCCCGAATCGCGAATTGCGGCCGCAGTGACCGAGATCGTTCCCATGCTTGTGCCCACAAGCCAAATCGGCACAGGGCTTTTAGCCTTGATGGCCCGAAAGATCGCTTGATTATCAAGATCATGATCGTCCCCAATGCGGGTCGGTCCATCAAGAGTCGGTACATCAGTGGCTCGCCCAACCAAAATCACGTTGAATGGATGCGCCGAAAATAACTTGGCGGAGCGAATCAAAAAATTCAGGCTGCTGGGCCAACCGTCTGCCCCAATCTTGCCGTATCCCCCGCCACCACCAGAATAAAGCACAACGGTCGCAACTGCTGACTTGTTCCAAACTGCATAGACAGGCACGGTCACTCCACGAGTTTCAACCCGTTCAACTTGACCGACCTGAACCTCGTCGGCTCGCGGCATGGAACTCATGCCAACTGCCAAGAAAAATGCCAGCAGGGCGGATGTAATCTTCATCTTTGTGTTCCCTCAGTCCCTCACACGTCATTCACTATAGCCGAGCAGAATCGGCGCTTCACCAACCGGTTGATGCCATGCCGTTCAGTTGGGTCTGACGCCTATGTGGTGCACCGCAC
>JAABRC010000127.1 GCA_011391115.1 Candidatus Egaibacter danicus
CGTGGTCACCACCTCGATCAAACTCTCGCTGCCCAAGGAGCGCGTTGAAATTCGCGAGACCAAGCCCGAGAACATCATCATCTCGGTCGATCAGGACAGCAACATCTATTGGTACGAGGCGCGCATCAACAACGTCGATGCGCTGGTGGCCAAGCTCAAGAAAGTTTCCAACCTCAAGCCGCAACCTGAAGTGCAGGTGCGCGGCGACGCCAGTGCCCGCTACGAAGGCGTCGGCAAAGTCCTGCTGGCCTGCCAGCGCGCGGGCATTGTCAAAGTCGCCTTCATCACCGAACCGCCACCGCTGGGCGGTTGAGCGTCAACTAGGGAACGACCCCATGGGAATGCACGTAGGAAACACCAGCAGCTCGGGTGAGCCTGAAGTCATGATGGACATCAACACCACGCCGCTGATCGACGTGATGCTGGTCTTGCTGGTCATGCTCATCATCACCATCCCGATCCAGCTGCACTCGGTTGAACTGGAAATGCCGGTGGGCGCGCCGCCCACCAACCTGGTCAAGCCAGAGAAAATCCAGATCGACATCGACGCGCAGAGCGTGGTCTATTGGCAGGGCCTGCCGGTATCGGCAGCCGAGCTGGACGAGAACATGAAAGCCATTGCGCCGCAAACGCCCCAGCCCGAGGTCCACATTCGCCCCAACAAAACCTCGCAATACGCTGTCTTTGCCAATGTGCTTTCCAGCAGCAAGCGCCTGGGGCTGAACAAAATTGCAGTGATCGGCGCGGAGCAGTTTGTCCAATGAATACGCTTGAAATGGATTACCGCTTCGAGCCGCGGGACCCGTCGCGGCGCGTCAAGGGCCTGATCGTTGTGATTGCGCTGCACGCGCTCGTTGGTTATGCGCTGGTCTCGGGCATGGCGCGCAAAGGGCTCAACTACATCAAGAAACCCTTGGAAGCCGTGGTGATCCAGGAAGTCATCATTCCCCCGCCACCACCCCCGCCGCCGCCCAAGAAAGTCGAAAAGGTGCCCGAAGCTCCCAAGGTCGAGGCGCCGCCGCCACCCTACGTGCCGCCTCCCGATGTGACACCGGAGGTCACCAGCAACGCGCCGGTGATTGAGTCCGTGGCAACGCCACCGCCCGCGCCCGTGGTGATTGCTCCGCCACCACCGCCCGCACCCGTGGTGACCGGCCCCAAGCGCACCAGCATCGGGCTGGCCTGCCCCACGCAGGTGGCCCCCGAGATGCCGCGAAGAGCCTTGCAGGATGGCATTGAGGGCGTGGTCAAGGCGCAAATTCGCATCAAGGGCGGCACCATTGTGGACGTGACCATCCTGTCGGGTCCGCGCGTGTTCCATGCCGCTGTCAAGGAAGCCATGATGCAGTACACCTGCGTCACTGATGGCGGCGAAGTGATTGCCACGCAGGAATTCAATTTCAAGGTGGAGTGATGGCGGCAACAACTGAGGGTTTTACCGATCGGTCAAAATTTTTTTGACATTCATTGTTCCGCTCCATAAAATTACCGATCGGTATTACTGGAGAAGCTATGCAGTCCCTAGACCTCACATCGGGTGTGACCATCACCTCAACTCAGGAGTTGGGTAGCCTGCTGAAGCAGGTTCGCAAGTCGTCCCGGATCACGCAGGCCACCTTATCTGGCATGGCCAACTGGGGCGGCAGGTTCATTGGAGACGTGGAAAGTGGCAAACCCACCGTGCGGGCCCAGATGCTCTTTGACCTGATCGGCTGGCTGGGCCTTGAAATCGTGATTCGCAAAAAGGGCCTCCAATGACAAAATGTCTTGAGGTGCTGGTAGGTGGCAATCTGATTGGACATCTCTATGACCGCTCTCCCTTAACTTTTGCGTATACCAATGAGTGCCTGAGCGGACTGCTGCGGTCACCCATCTCAAGCATCATCCCGCTGATACCGGGTGATATTGCATCGCCAGAGGTATTGGCTTACTTTGAAAACCTGCTGCCGGAAGGTGATCAGCGCCGCTCCCTTGAAGAAATGCACCATGTGACATCGGTATTTGGTCTGCTCTGGACTGCAGGATGGGACACTGCAGGCGCCATCGTCCTCCAGCCTGCGGGCTTGAGTCCCAACACTTCGGAGTACGTCAAGCGCAGTTGGGCAGACCTTGCAGCCATCATTTCTGGCCACGGCATACAAGGGGAATCTTTGAAGGCATCCATTTCAGGTGCCCAGTACAAACTCCTGCTGTCCATCGACGACACAGATGCCTGCCCCTTGCTGCCCGTGGGCTCCAGCCCATCGACCCACATTCTCAAACCGAATATTCAACGTGCCGGGCAAAAAATCTGGGCCTCTGCCATCAACGAAACCCTCATGATGCGTGCCGCAGCCAAATGTGGACTTCAGACCGCACAGGTTGAATACATTGGCATCATGAAGGCTTGCCTGGTGACGCGCTATGACCGCGTCGTGAAAGACAAGCAGGTGACACGAATCAACCAATTCGATCTTTGCCAGCTCCTCACGACACCCTCCGGCTTGAAATACGAGTCAGAAGGCGGACCTGGCTTTGTGCAATGCTACTTGCATGTCAAGGCCGTCAGCGGGAATCCGATCAAGGATTGTGAAAGCTTGCTGAATTGGCTGTTCTTCAATCTCTGCATCGGCAACAACGACAGCCACGCCAAAAATCTCTCCATGCTGCAAACCAATGAGGGCCTGCGGTTGGCTCCGTTTTACGACTTAATGTGCACCACGGTCTACCCCGGGTTTTCCAGCAACTTTGCATTCAGTGTCGGCGGCACCTTCAAGCCTGGTGACATGACAACCAGCGAGATAAAAGCTTTGGCAGATGCCATCCATGTCTCAGAAAAATACATGCTCAAACTGGCCAAAGACATGACGGATAGGGTCTCGCCGGCCATTCAGGAATCAATCCAGGAACTCAAAGCATCCTTCAATCCATCGGACGCCATCATGGCCGAGCGTCTGAGTTATGAAGTCACCCGTATTTGCAAGAAGCGAAAGGGTAAGTTGCTTTCATCACCCGCCTCCGGGCAGTCAGGAGCAATCAATGGCCGCCAGGCGATCTGACCATCCTGTCGGGTCCGCGCGTGTTCCATGCCGCTGTCAAGGCGGCCATGATGCAGTACACCTGCGTGACTGATGGCGGCGAAGTGATTGCCACGCAGGAATTCAATTTCAAGGTGGAATAAGAGGTCTGGGCCGAGCTCGCCCAGTCGCTACCTGCTCAGCCGCCAGCCTGAAGACCGCGAATTGTTGGCCCGCTTTTAGACAGGCCGTGATGCGAATTCGCAAATCACCATCAACTTCATGAAGTCTGCCGATGTGTCAATGAATTTTGTGATGTATTTAGGCGACAAAACAGGCCCTTTTTTTCGCATTCATGGGTAAGTCCCTACTTAAGTTAACAGTTTGTTACTTTACAGTCACAAAACAGAAACAGAAATGGGTTGGAAATGGCTTCCAACTTGTAGCCCAACGTGGCGCAACAAATTGCTTTGTTCTGAGACATTGTTTAAACCGTGAAAACCAAAAGGAGTTCTGTATGAACCGTCAAACTTCCCCGCGCATTTTTTGGCGGCGCTCGGCTATTGCTGTCGCTGCCAGTCTGTTGCTTTCATCGGTCGCAGTTCAAGCGCAACAAAGCGCGGGTTCTATCAGTGTGAGGGCGTCAAAGGATGCGGTTGTTGTCATTGAGAACAAACAAATCGGGGTGACTCGCCAGGTCAAAGCAAACGCAGACGGTTCTGCCCAGGTGACTCAATTGCCTTCCGGCGTTTACACCGTGACCGTGACCACCCCCGATGGCAAAAAAGAATCGACAACAGTCAATGTACAGGCGGGCGAGGGCGCAATTGCTTCATTCGACGCATTACAACGTGTTGAGATCGTGGGTCAGCGTGCGACAACTTTGGACGTCAAATCGACCGAATCCACGCAAACCCTGACCAAGGCAGAGATCGATCGAATTCCTCTTGTCAAGGACGTAACCGCTGTTACCTTGCTCGCGCCAGGTGCCGTCGAGGGTGATGGTCGTATCGGACAAACAGGTTCCAAGGCAGGTAATGTGCCTTCGCTCGGTGGCGCGTCCCCAGCGGAAAATGCCTACTACATCAATGGTTTCAATGTCACCAATATCGTGAACGGTGTGGCCTTCAACCAGGTGCCTTATGAGGGCATTGCACAACTTTCGGTTAAGACTGGCGGTTATGGTGCTGAATATGGTCGTTCGCTGGGTGGCGTGATCAGTGTCAATACCAAGCGTGGCACGAGCGAGTGGCACGGTGGCGCCAGCATCAGCTACAGCCCATCCTCTTTGTCTGGATCTTCTGTTTACTCTGAGAAAAATGCGACTACCGGGGAGTGGGAACTGAAAGACAGGGAGGGTGGCAGGGATGACACCAAGGTCAACATCTGGGGTGGCGGCCCGATCATAGAAGACAAGTTATTCTTCTTTGGGTTGCTGCAGGGTTCCCGTTATTCGTCTGAAGTGTATGGCGTGGACCGTCAGACCGAATTGAAAAACGACACGCCCCAGTACCTTGTCAAATTGGACTGGAATCTGAATGAGAGTAATCTGATCGAATTAACGGCATTCAGCGACAAGAACACCGACAAAATATCCACCTGGAAGTCACCGGAAGCCTACGGTACCGCGAAGGGCGATTTTGTTGGCACTGAGGACTACACCTATGGCGGTCAAAATCAGGTCTTGAAATGGACGAGCTGGATCAACGATGATTTCAATATTGCTGCCTTGTATGGTGTTGGTCACTACGCCCGTACTTCAGATATTTCATCGGCTTCATGTCCATTCGTCCGGGATGATCGGGTAACTCCGCGTATTTCTTATGGTTGCTGGACAGCAACTTCCATCACTTTGCCGGAAGCAAAAGACAAGCGTGAGGCGTTTCGCCTGGACGGTGAGTACACGCTTGGCAAACACCAGATCCGTGCTGGTCTGGACAGGGAAGAATATTCGGTGGTGGACGGTACTCGCTATCCGGGCACGACGCGTTACCAAATCAAAAATCTGGCTGCTGGTTCAACGTTGTCAAACGGCTATAAGAACAACACGGGCGCAACCCAGTCTTATGTCGAAGCAAGAACCTTTGAAAATGGCGGAACTTTCATCACCAAAAATTCAGCCTGGTATGTCGAAGATAATTTTCAGGTCACCAAAGACATTTTGATCAATGCCGGTATCCGCAACGAACAGTTCACCAATCTGAATGCGGCTGGCACGCCTTTCATCGATATCAAGAACACCTGGGCCCCCCGTTTTGGCGCAACCTGGGACGTGACCGGCAAGAGCGATCTGAAAGTTTACGGAAATCTGGGCCGCTATTACATTCCCGTGTATGCCAATACCAACGTGCGGCTCTCCGGTACGGAAACTGATTACCGCGACTTCTATGAATACGGGGGCACTGTTGGCCCGTTGCCGGAGCAGATTCCTGTACTTGGTGTCGAATTGGGTTCACGACTGGTTACCAGTGATGGTGAAACGCCTAACCCCAAATCCGTGGTTGACCCCAACATCAAGCCGATGTACCAGGATGAATTGATTCTCGGCTTCCAGAAGGCCTTGACCAGCGGTTGGTCCTACGGCGTCAAATACACGCGCCGCGAGCTCAAGAGTGCGATGGATGACATTTGCAATGACGAAGGTCCTGGCTTGTGGGCGCTTGACAATGGCTACAGCCAGGATCAGGCCGATGCCATTGCCGGTGCCATTGGTCACTGCTTCCTGTACAACCCGGGCAACAGCCTGACCGCCAACGTCGATTTGGATGGTACAGGGGAGCTGACTCCTGTCAACATTCCGGCTTCTGCCTTGATGATGCCGGAACCCAAGCGGCTGTACGACGCCCTCGAGTTTTCATTTGAACGGGCCTGGGACAAGAAATGGAGTCTCCAGGGCTCTTATGTCTACGCCCGTAGCCGTGGTAACACCGAAGGCTATGTCAAGTCTGATATTGGTCAGGATGACGCTGGCATCAGCCAGGACTTTGACTATCCAGGCTTGATGGA
>JAABRC010000128.1 GCA_011391115.1 Candidatus Egaibacter danicus
GGGCCAGTGACTGGCTGATTGATCTTGGCCCCGAGGGCGGTGATGCGGGTGGAGAAGTGGTGGCTATTGGTACGCCTGAAGAAGTTCGCCTGCATCGGACTTCGCATACCGGGAAGGCGTTGCGTGAGTACGAGAGTGCACTTGGATTGGGCTCCCACTCAGCCCAGGAGATCAGTCTGTCTCACGACCCGAAAACCAGTAGAAAACAAACTGCTGAAGATAACTGCATTCAGATCGTCAACGCCAAAGAGCACAACCTCAAGTCACTGAGTGTCAATATTCCACGCGGAAAATTCAACGTAATCACGGGTGTTTCAGGGTCTGGCAAGTCCACGCTGGCATTCGACATCCTGTTCAATGAAGGGCAGCGGCGCTACCTGGAATCTCTCAACGCGTACGCGCGCAGCATTGTGCAGCCAGCCGGGCGCCCCGAGGTAGACGCCGTCTACGGCATTCCTCCAACGGTGGCTATCGAACAGCGTCTGTCCCGTGGCGGGCGCAAAAGCACGGTCGGCACCACGACCGAAGTTTGGCACTTCTTGCGACTGCTGTACGTTAAGCTGGGGGTGCAGCACTGCATTCATGATGGCGCGGCGGTCCAGCCGCAGACGCCTGACAGCATTGCCCAGCAGCTACTCAAGAGCTTTCGGGGTCAACACATCGGTCTCCTGGCCCCACTGGTATTGAATCGCAAAGGTGTCTATACCGAGTTGGCCGAATGGGCGCGCCCCCGAGGCTATACACATTTGCGCGTAGACGGCAACTTTCTGCCGACTACCCTGTTCCCCCGGATTGATCGGTTCAAGGAGCACACCATCGAGCTACCCGTCGCAAGCCTGGACATCACTCCCGAAAACGAGAGTCTGTTGAGAGAGGTACTGGCCACGGCACTGGTGCACGGCAAGGGTGTGGTTCATGTGCTCAGTCATTTGACTGGTCTTCGCGCGGCGATGGTGGCTGGAACCGCAACTGACTCAATCGGCCATTTGCATGTGTTCTCCACCAAACGCGCCTGCCCGGTTTGCAGCACCAGCTACGCTGAGCTGGATCCACGTCTTTTCAGCTACAACAGCAAACACGGTTGGTGCCCCGAATGCGTTGGCACGGGTGTGCGCCTGACCAAGGAGCAGCGCAAAGTGTTTGACGACTCGGTGCGTGATGATGACAACAAGGGGCGTGAACAGACCTTCGCCGAGCCCGAGATTGAAGATCTGGTGGATGCCGCTTGCCCCGCCTGCCAGGGAACCCGACTCAACCCGACAGCACGTGCAGTCAAATTCGGATTTCAGCTTGGTGGTGAATCGGGTGATGGCTTGGTGGCAAAGGCTGCAATAGCTGGCGTTTCCATTACAGAGCTGGCCCGCATGAGTGTGACGGACATCAGAAAATGGGTCCAGACGCTGGGAGTAAATGGACGCATGTCGCAGCGTGAAAGTGATATTGCGAGGGACTTGATTCCCGAAATCAGAAGTCGTCTGGAGTTTCTGGAAGAGGTTGGCCTCGGCTATCTCACACTGGACCGTGGCGCTCCCACGCTCAGTGGTGGTGAAGCCCAGCGCATCCGCCTGGCTGCGCAATTGGGGAGTAACCTGCAGGGCGTGTGTTATGTGCTTGATGAGCCAACGGTTGGTTTGCATGCTCGCGACAACAAGATACTTCTGGGAGCGCTGCAAAATCTGAGCGACAAAGGCAACACCCTGGTGGTCGTAGAGCATGATGAAGACACGATTCGCCATGCTGATCACATCATCGATATCGGCCCGAGCGCCGGCAAACGCGGCGGACGCCTTGTGGCTGAAGGAGGCGTACTCGACATTCAGAGGGCGCCGGACTCGCAAACCGGACGTTACCTGCTGCACGCGATGAAGCATCCGGTGCAAGCGAGGCGGACTGTCACGGAGAGCAGGCCTGGTTCAAATTCCAACTCCAAGTCCACCGCCGACGAGTCGTCCCAAAAATGGCTGTGTGTCGTCGGTGCAAGTCTGCACAACCTGCAATCGGTGGACGCGAAGGTTCCCTTGCAACGTCTGGTTGCTGTGACGGGTGTATCGGGGTCGGGCAAGTCCACCCTGGCGCGAGACGTTTTGCTGGCTAACGTGCAAACTGTCGTTGCCAAACGAAGCACCAAAGCCGGTCGCGATGCCATGGTTGCTGGTGAAAAAATGAATTGGACGGGTTGCAGTTCTGTCAGTGGCTATGAAGTAGTTGATCGTGTTTTGGAAGTGGATCAAACACCAATCGGCAAAACACCGCGGAGCTGCCCTGCGACCTATATCGGGTTTTGGGACGTTATCCGGAAATTGTTTGCCGAGACGCTGGAGGCGCGCGCGCGGGGCTATGCATCCAACCGGTTCAGCTTCAACACTGGTGAAGGACGTTGCCCTGCCTGCGAAGGCCAAGGAATTCGAACCATCGGCATGAGTTTTCTCCCGGACGTCAAGGTATTGTGTGAAACCTGCCGCGGAGCTCGTTTCAACCCGGAAACCCTTGCCGTCACCTGGCGAGGTAAAAGCATCGGTGACGTTTTGCGAATGGAAGTCGATGAGGCGGTAGATTTCTTCGCTGCCATGCCCAATATCAGCCATCCACTGCAACTTCTCAAGGATGTGGGATTGGGGTACTTGACCCTGGGACAGCCGTCGCCGACTCTGAGCGGTGGGGAGGCCCAACGGATCAAGCTGGTGACCGAACTGAGCAAGGTGCGTGACGACATTACGCGGCGGGGGCAAAAAGCGCCGCATACCCTTTACGTGCTGGACGAGCCCACGGTGGGCCTGCACATGGCCGATGTGGAAAAACTCATCCGCGTTTTGCACCGGTTGGTGGATGGTGGCCACAGTGTGGTCGTGATTGAACACGACCTGGATGTGATTGCCGAGGCGGACTGGGTGATTGATCTGGGCCCCGACGGGGGGCAGGCGGGCGGCCGAGTGGTGGCGGCGACAACTCCCGAAGAAGTGGTCAAAAAAGGCACACATACGGGTGAGGCGTTACGCTCTGTGCTGGCCCGCAGCTGAATCCAACCAACATCCACGACGGTACGGACGTGATTACTTTTTACAACGCAAAGCATGCCCTTCACCAGGGAAAGTATGAGATGTTTCGTGGACAGCTTGTCCCTTGTTTTGAGGTGCCCGACCGGGCGGACTTCGTGCTCAAGGAACTCCAAAAGCGGGAGTTCGGCCCAGTCAGTGGACCTGGCCTTTTTCCTGATGTGGCGTTGAGCAACGTTCATACCCCGCGCTATCTGGACTTCCTGGCACACGCGTGGGACGAGTGGGTCGCGCTGGATCCCGCCAATGCCGGGCGCGATGCGCTTCCCTCCTGCTGGCCGACGCGCAGTTTTAGAACAGACGTTTTGCCAGCCAATTTCGCCGCTCGCATGGGACTTTTCTCGTTTGACGCAGGATCTCCCCTTACATCGGGTACCTGGGTTGCTGCCCGGGAGGGCGCGTTTTGCGCTCTCAGCGCGGCGAATGCGGTGGTGGAGGGTGCGCGTAGTGCGTTTTCCCTGAGTCGTCCGCCAGGGCATCACGCGGGGGCTGATTTTTTTGGAGGTTACTGTTTCTTGAACAATGCGGCGCTCGCGGCGCAAGCCCTGCGGGATCGGGGGATGAAACGGGTTGCCGTGCTGGACATCGATTACCACCACGGCAACGGCACTCAAGCTATTTTCTATGAGCGTCCCGACGTGTTTTTCTCCAGTATCCACGGAGATCCTCATACCGAATATCCATTTTTCCTGGGATATTCCGATGAAAAAGGCAGTGGCGCTGGCTTGGGGTGTAACCAGAATCTGCCGCTGCCACGTGGCACTGGTTTTGAAACCTGGAGAACGGTGCTGAGTGTCGCGTTGCATGAAATTGCGATGTTCAAGGCAGAGGCGCTGGTTGTATCGTTGGGGCTAGATACCTTCGAGGGTGATCCCATATCTGGTTTTCACCTGAAAAGTGATGACTATTTGCGAGTGGGTGAAGACCTGGCGGATGCCGGACTACCGACAGTCTTTGTCTTTGAGGGTGGTTATGCGGTCGCTGAAGTCGGAGTCAACGCGGTCAATGTGCTGGAGGGTTTCCAGCAACACACCTGACTCTATCGAACCAGGCGAGGTCATTCGTGTCGTGAATGATTGGTAACTCAATAGTCACGCTAAATGTTGCTCATTTGCCTCGTTCTCACCAGCGCAAGCAGTCCAACGCTGGCTACCGTGAGCAGCAATGCCGGAAACCCCCAGGTGGGCGACCACTGGATGAGCGCCCCTGACGTCGCTGACGCTACCAGGCCGCCCAGCGTATAGGTCAGCACCAGCACAGCGGTGCTGTTCACCAGCGTAATTCCCTGCTCTCGGGTGCCGATGTCGATCATGGCCAGCGTATAGAGACTTCCGCCTGCCCCGCCCCACAGAAAAACGATGGGCCATGCCAGCCAGGTAATGTGGGCAACAAAGGGAATGACGCAAGTGGCGATCAGCGTGATGGCAGCAAAGGCGACCATCAACGTCCGCCGTCCTCTGCCTGGGTCAGAAAACTGGTCAGCCAGCATACCGGCCGGCAACATGACCACCGCGCTACCAAACCCGCTGGCTGATACGAGTAAAGCCGCTGTTGCAGCACTCAATCCAAGTGCCAGTCCATACAGGGGCAATATGGACGTCACGCCACTTTCGAAAAAGCCGCCCACGAAGCCCGCCAGCATGATAATGGGATGCGCGAGCAATGCGTGCCAGACACCGTGTATGCCTACCCGGGCGGTATCCGCATCGCGCGCTGCAGGGAGTTTGGGTATCAGTGTGCTCCAGAGCAGGCCAGTCGCCGTGAACGCAATCACCACCCAGACGGCTTGTGGATTGTTCGCACCGACCCACACCAGCACAGCCGGGCCGATGATGAAGGTGGTGCCGACCAAAGTCTCGAAAATACCAACGTAACGCCCTCGCTGTTCGGGGGGAGAGAATTCGGCGATCACGGCCTCGGCCAGCACCCAGCGCAGACCGGACGCTGCGCCCGAAATCAGTTCGAGCAGAAACCATATCCACAGGGCGTCCGTCAGCGCGAAACCCAAGGCTGCCACAGTTGGCAGGGTGGCAGCCAGCCACAGCGTGGGGCGACGCCCCATTTTTTGGGTTGCTGCGGAAGCAAATGGGGTCATCAGGAAGACGCCCAGCCAGCCCGTCGCGGCAAATAGCCCAGCCACAGTGGTGGAAACTTCGGCACCCTTGAGACGCAGCAGCAAGAGGGGCAACAGCATGAAGTAGCCCACCAACTGAAAGAAAGTGGAGCCAAAAACGCTGATCAAACCCAACCTTGCGCCGGAGTGGGGTTCGGTGCTGTCGGTGTTCTTCCCGTTCACGGGATGTGCGCCTCCAGAATGGCAGAGGCCACTTCAGCAAAGCCAGCCCCTCGTTCGCTGGGTGTGATGTATCGGGGCAGGTGAATCAGTTCGGCTTCAAAGCGACAGATATTGGCCACGCCGACACTGTTCCTGAAATGCTGGAACATCTGCTGGTCATTGGTGGAGTCGCCCACATAGACCCAGCGATCCATTTCTGCATCCAGATCACGCCCCCACAGCTGGCGCACGATCCAGCGCGCTCCTTCGAGTTTGTTGTGCGTGCCAAACCAGCCGTTGATGTGGATGCTGCTGACTGTGGCATTCATGCCCGCGCGGCGCATCACTGCCACCACGCGCGCGATGTCGTCTGCGGACAGACTCGCAAACTCGCTGTGGTCGATGGCCATGTCGGTTTCCCGACCGGGCGAATCCTGCGACAGCCTGGTACCGGTTACCTCACGCAGCACCTGCGCCGCAACTTCCTGCATGCGCGAGAAGTTGCGGATGCGGGTGGCAGCATCCTGTTGATATAGTTTTGATAGCTGCTCACGCATATCTGACGAGGATTGGGGGCTGATTTGGCTCAAAGAAAAGGCGGTAGAGCCGTTTTCAGCCACGATGGCATCCACTGGCCAAGGGGTGCCGCCAGCCTCCAAATTGCCTTG
>JAABRC010000129.1 GCA_011391115.1 Candidatus Egaibacter danicus
TAGCGGTGGCGTATGTTGTCCACGTGCCGCTCCAGGTTGGCAATGCCTTTTTCCAGCGCGGCCAGGTTGGGTGTGTTGAGGTCTTTGGCGTCCACCCCGCCATGGTGTTTGAGAGCGCGCAATGTGGCCACCACTACCGCCACATCTGGGCGCAGGCCGGACTTGCGGCACTTGATGTCGATGAACTTCTCGGCACCCAGGTCAGCACCGAAGCCGGCCTCGGTCACCACGTAGTCACCCAGCTTCAGC
>JAABRC010000130.1 GCA_011391115.1 Candidatus Egaibacter danicus
CAGCGCCGCTTTGGTGGCCGTCACGGAATTGCAGCCGTGGGCAATGTTGGCAAACGGCCCGCCGTGGATGATGGCCGGGTTGTTCTCCAGCGTCTGCACCAGGTTGGGCTTGATCGCCTCTTTCAGCAGCGCCGCCATGGCTCCATGCGCCTGCAGGTCCCGCGCGCGAATGGGTTCGAGCAAACGGGTATAGCCCACGATGATGTTGCCCAGCCGCTCCTTCAAATCCTTGCGCGAGGTGGCCAGGCAAAAGATGGCCATCACCTCGGAGGCCACCACGATGTCAAACCCGTCTTCGCGCGGAAAGCCGTTGCCCGGCCCGCCCAGCCCGATTACGGTTGAGCGCAGCGCGCGGTCGTTCATGTCCATCACGCGGCGCCAGACCACGCGCCGGAAATCAAAGCGCAGTGTGTTGCCGTGGTGAATGTGGTTGTCGATCAGCGCGGCCAGCAGGTTGTGCGCCAGCGCAATGGCGTTGAAGTCGCCGGTGAAATGCAGGTTGATGTCTTCCATCGGCACTACCTGTGCGTAGCCACCCCCTGCTGCGCCGCCCTTCATGCCAAACACCGGGCCCAGCGACGGCTCGCGCAGCGCAATCACGGCGCGCTTGCCGATGCGGTTCAGTGCATCGCCCAGGCCAACCGTGGTGGTAGTCTTGCCCTCGCCTGCCGGCGTGGGGCTGATGGCGGTAACCAGCACCAGCTTGCCATCGGGCCGGTGCGACTGCTTGTCCAGCCAGCCCAGATCGATCTTGGCTTTGTAATGGCCGTAGGGCTCCAGTGCTTCGGGCGGAATGCCCAGCCGGTCCTGGGCCAGCGCCAGAATGGGTTTGAGAGTGGATGCTTGCGCGATCTCGATGTCCGATAAGGCCATGCTGTCTCCTTTGTTGTTCGTCACCCACTTTGCAAGTGGGCGCCGCAACAATGTACCGCATTCAAGCCTGGTCTCAGTGGGCGGGCTTGCGCCTGACCCAGTTTGACAGGCGCCGGATCAGGTGCTCAAAGTCATCCATCACAGTGAACACGGAAGGAATCACCAACAGACTCAAAACCGTGGACGTCATCAGCCCGCCAATCACGGCAACCGCCATCGGGCTGCGAAAGCTCGAATCTGCAGCGCCCAAGCTCATGGCCAGCGGCAGCATGCCCGCGCCCATGGCCAGCGTGGTCATGATGATGGGGCGTGCCCGCTTGTGGCAGGCATCCAGTAGCGCGTCAAAGCGGCTCATGCCATGGTCGCGACGCGCCACGATGGCATATTCCACCAGCAGAATCGAGTTCTTGGTGGCAATGCCCATGAGCATGATCAGGCCGATCAGGGACGGCATGGAAAAGCTCTTGTCGGCAATCAGCAGCCCCACAAACGCACCACCCAAAGACAGCGGCAACGCAGCCAGAATGGTGAACGGGTGCAGGAAGTCCTTGAAGAGCAGCACCAGCACGATGTAGATACACAGCACACCGGTGAGCATGGCCAGGCCAAAGCTGGCAAACAGCTCGCCCATGACCTCGGCATCGCCCAGCGCCAACTGCTTCACGCCGGCTGGCAGGTTCTGAATGGAGGGCAATTTCTCCACTGCTGCTGTCACATCGCCCAGCGGGGCGCCGGACAGTTCAACTTCAAAGTTCACATTGCGCGCGCGGTTCAGGCGGTCAATCACTGCGGGGCCACCCGTCATCTCCAGCGTGGCTACCTGGCTCAGCATGACCGGGCCTTTGACGCCGGGCACAGCCAGACGGCCCAACACATCCAGATCTTTGCGGGCGGCGTCTTCCAGCTTGACCACAATGGGCACCTGGCGCTGCGAGAGGTTGAGCTTGGACAGCGCCGCGTCGTAGTCACCCACGGTGGCAATGCGCAGGGTCTCGCCGATGGAAGCACTGGTCACACCCAAGTCCGCCGCACGGGCAAAGTCGGGGCGTACGGCAATCTCGGAGCGGATCAGGCTGGCACTGGACGCGATGCTGCCCAGACCGGGAATGGTGCGCAGGTCTTTCTCCACCGCAGCAGCGGCAGTGGCAAGCGCTTGCGGGTCTTCGCCAGTGAGTACGAGCTGATATTTTTCACCCGAGCCACCCAGCCCTACCTTGCTACGCACACCGGGCAGATCCGACATGGCTGTGCGAATATTGTTTTCGATACCCTGCTTGCGCGGGCGTTGTCCCCGCTCATCCAGCAGCACAGTCAGCGTCGCCTTGCGCACCTCGGATGCGCCTTGGGGCGCGAAGGGGTCAGTGCCGGCCGCGCCACCGCCCACGGTGGTGTAAACGCTTCTCACGTGCTCAACTTTGGCAACCAGCAAACGCGCAGCTTCTGCGGCCACACGGGTTTGGCTGAGTGTGGAGCCGGGAGGCAATTCAATGTTGACCTGAGTTTGCGAGTTGTCATCCGGCGGAACAAAGCCCGTGGGCAACAGCGGAATCAGCATGACGGAGCCGACAAAAAATGCAGCCGCCGCGCCCATGGTGATCCAGCGGTGTTTCAACGCCCACGTACTCCAGATCATGTAACGGTGCATCCACCACGGCTCTTTGTGCTCGCGCGGGCTGCGCTTCATGATATAGGCAGCCATCATGGGCGTGAGCACCCGGGCGACCACCAGCGAGGCGAACACCGCCAGCGCCGCCGTCCAGCCGAATTGCTTGAAGAATTTGCCGGGAATGCCGCTCATGAAGGCCGTGGGCAAAAACACCGATATCAGCGTGAAAGTGGTGGCAATCACGGCCAGGCCAATCTCGTCCGCTGCTTCCATGGCCGCCTGGAAAGGCGTCTTGCCCATGTTCAGGTGACGCTCGATATTTTCAACTTCGACGATGGCGTCGTCCACCAGCACACCCACCACCAGCGAGAGCGCCAGCAGCGTCACCACGTTGATGGAAAAACCCAGGTAGTACATGCCAATGAATGCTGGAATGGCGGACAAGGGTAAAGCGACTGCCGACACAAACGTGGCGCGCCAGTTGCGCAAAAACAGCCACACCACGATCACGGCCAGAATGGCACCCTCGTACAGCAACGTCATGGAGCCGTCGAACTCTTCTTCCACCGGTTTCACGAAATTGAAGGCTTCCGTCAGCTCAATATCAGGGTGCTGCGCTTTCAGCTCCTTGAGCGCAAGCTGTACTTCGGCCCCGACCTCCACTTCAGAGGCGCCTTTGCTGCGGGTAATCTCAAACCCCACCACTGGCACGCCATTGAGCAAGGCCAATGCGCGCGGTTCGGCCACGGTGTCTTTGACCGTGGCGACCTGGTCCAGACGCACGCGCTGGCCGTTGCTCAACGTCAACTCCAGGCGCGCCAGTTCTTCCACCGTTTTCACAGTGGCCAGGGTACGCATGGGCTGCTCGCTACCGCCCAGATCGGCACGCCCACCTGCGCTCTCGGTTTGCACCTGGCGCAGCTGGCGCGATACATCGGCTGCCGTAGCGCCCAGCGACTGCAGCTTCATGGGGTCCAGCGCCACATCCACCTGACGGCTCACGCCACCCACCCGGACTACCGAACCCACGCCCTTGACACCCAGCAGGCGGCGCGCCACGGTGTTGTCCACAAACCAGCTCAGTGCCTCGTCGTCCATGTTCGCCGAGCGAATGGTGAGCGCCAGAATGGGCGAGCCCGACAGATTGATCTTGCTCACCACCGGATCGCGCACATCCGAAGGCAAATCGCTGCGCACACCCTGCACGGCCGAGCGCACATCGTCCACGGCTTCCTGGGTGGGTTTTTCCAGACGGAACTCGGCGGTGATGGTGACACCACCGTCCTGCACCTTGGTGTAAATGTTTTTAAGACCTTGCAGCGGTGCAATGGCGTTTTCGATCTTGCGGGCGACTTCGGTTTCCAGCTGCGCAGGCGCAGCACCGGGCAACGAAGCCGACACGGTGACGGTAGGCAGTTCCAGATCAGGAAAGTTCTGTACCTTCATGGATTTGAAGGACAGTACGCCGGCAAATGTCAGCATGACAAACAGCATCACCGCCGGAATCGGGTTTTTGATCGACCACGAGGAAACATTCATCATCTGGAATGCTCCTTATTTAGCAGCTGCAGGCGCGGCGTCAACCACGCGCACCAGATCGCTGTCGCTGAGGAAACCGGCACCACTGGCGACCAGGCGGTCTTCGGGCTTCAGGCCACCGAGAATTTCGACCTGATCACCCAGCAGGCGGCCAGTCTGCACCTTCAATTGGGCAACGCGGTTGTCCGGGCCCACGCGGTAGACATAGCTGAAGCCATCTCGCACCACCACGGCCGTCTGCACCACGGTCAGCGCACCCGAGCTGCCCAGTTCAAACTCACCCCGGGCAAACATGCCCGGCTTGAGAGCACCAGGCGTTGCCTTGCCGGCAGTCACAGGCCCCAGCAGGTCCACATAGACCAGACCGTTGCGGGTTGCCGCGTCCACCGTAGGCGACACCATGCGAACCTTGCCCTTGTACTGTGCACCACTGGGAGAGGTCACCACCACACCAGTGCCCGCTGCGATACGGCCCAATTCAACCGACGTCACTTCGGCACGCCACTCCAGCCGACCCTGACGGATCAGGCGAAACAGCTCGGTGCCATTTCCCACCACCGACCCCACGGTGGCGCTACGTGCCGAAATAATGCCGCTGTCTGGCGCCAGTACGCGGGTGTGCCGCAGGCGCAGTTGCTGGGAGTCCAGTTGCGCTTTCGCAGATTCCACACGCGCTTTGGCGGTCAGCTCGGCAGTCAGATACTGGTTCACCTGTTGCGCGCTCAACGCGCCGGTGCCCTGAACGGTGCGGGCACGATCTGCGTTGGCAGTTGCCTCTGCGGCATTGGCGGCAGCTTCTGCCGCAGCGGCACGGGCCAACGCCACATCAGCCTGTACGCTGTCCGCCGCGAAAGTGGCCAGTAACTGGCCGCGCTTCACGCTGTCACCCACGCTGGCGTGCAATTCCTGCACCCGCAACCCATTGGTTTCAGCACCCACACTGGCTTCCTGCCAGGCCAGCACGCTGCCGTTGGCCGAGAGCTTGATGGGTAGCACACCGCTGTGTGCCTGCGTGATGCTGACCGTGAGCGCCGGCTTCTGCGACACAACCGGAGCAGCCGCAGCTGGTTTGGTCGCATCCGCTGCGCTGGATCGCGAGGCATACAGGCCAAAGGCTCCCGCTGTGATGACAAGGGCGGCGATCAGACCGAGGGTCAATGGTTTGAATGGAGGACGGTTCATGGTGTGCAACGTTTTGGCAGTTGATGTTTGTATTGATTTATTGGGTGTTGAGCGTAGGTGCGTCTGGTGTCCATCCACCGCCCAGGGCGCGGTAAAGCGAAACCCAAGCGCGATTGCGCTCCAGCTGCAGTGAAACCTGTGCGGATTGCGCGGCCAGCGCTGTGCGTCTGGCATCCTCCAGCTCCACAAGACTGGCCATGCCATTGGTATAACGAGCCTGGGTGGCGGCCAGCGATTCGTTGTAGCCAAGCGTTGAGGTCTCTGAATCCAGACGACGCGCGTCTGTACTTTGCAGGTTGACCAATGCCTCTTCCACTTCGCGCACAGCCTGACGAACCTTGCTGTTGTACAAGGCAGCTGCTTCCACGTAGCGCGCCTTTGCGGCATCCACGTTGGCGGCACGCTGGCCGCCGTCAAACAACGGAAGGGACAAAGCAACGGGTCCTATGGAACAGGTGGTCAGGTCGGAGC